>CANDKY010000062.1 GCA_947385425.1 uncultured Lachnospiraceae bacterium
TAAGGAGGATAACTATGAACAAAGCATATGGCTACTTATCCGATTAATCGGATAAGTAATCGGCGACAACTGCGCCAAATGGATTCTGCGGCTGGCTGCAATGGATGAACTCACGGTCAACCTGCGTCACCTGATGGACTTCGGCGAGGGCACATTTGATATCCGCATATTAAATACAAACCAGGTTGTCCACAGCATGAAAGAACTTGTCCCGATCGCCGGCCTGTATGTATAGGAGGCGGCGCATATGAAAGGAACACATAAAATTATTATACAAAATAAGCGCATCCGATATGATTTCGAAATTAAAAGAAATAAAAGATTCAAGATAAAATTCTGGCAATTATGAAGTGTATAAACCTAACCTAATTAAAATCCATTCAAAAAAATGATGAGATTTCTTATTGCTTTTTCAGACAGCTTTGCTGCCTGTTCCTGGCGGAGTCACCGCCTGACAGCAAAGCCGCAAGACAACACCGTTGTCTGAAAATTTTCCACAAAGCCCCTCACAACACAAAATACCGTTTCGCCTTCTCCATAGCCCTCACGGAGTTTTCATACAACGGCAGTTTAAACACATCCCCGGAAGACTTATCCAAATCATAAGGATCCCTGAGCGCCACATGGGCCACAGGTATCCCCAGGCCGCCCAGAGCCTCCAGCAGCCTGCACTGTCCAGGCTTAAGATGCCCGTTTAGCGTCCCCACCACCAGCGAGGACTTGCCCTCCGCCCTTTCCAGGCACTCCCTGATTTCTTCCTCCGCAATATCCGCACTGCACACCATGGCATCGCCGCCAAAGCAATCCTGCATGAAATGTGCAAAATCCTTCTCATCCTTCTCATCGGAAGCCAATGTCATACCGCCCGGCTTCACCCCTACAAAGAAAGGCTTCCCGCCCAGGGAAAATACACCTTCCCCGTTATCTTGCAGCGGCCGGACTGATTTTCCCAAAAACATATCCGCAAACTCCATCTGCTCCCGTGTACCTGCACCTTCCTCATCCCAACGGCACGCTCCGAACTTCTCCTTCGCCGCCAGAATATGGGCCACCGCATCGTCAACCCTCTCCATAGGCAGTTCCCCGTCTTCAACGGCTTTCCTCACGGCAAGCACGGCTTCCTCCACAGCCGATGCCGTATGGGAAATGAAAATCAGGTCAATCCCGGCTTTTAACCCTTCCACAGCACCCCTGGAAACACCATAATATTCCCTGACTGCCGCCATTTCCATACAATCCGAAATAACCAGCCCGTCAAACTTCATCTCTTCCCTGAGCAATCCTGTCACTACCCTGTGCGACAGCGTACACGGAACCTGTTCCGGCTCTAAAGCCGGCACAATCACATGCCCTATCGTCACTGCCGGAAGCCCCTTCCCTATGAGTCTCGCAAAAGGGGCCAGTTCCCTGCGCGCTAACAGCTCCCTGTCCGCACTGACCACCGGAAGCGCCAGATGGGAATCCTGATCCGTATCCCCATGCCCGGGGAAATGCTTCCCGCTGCACAGGATACCTGCCTCCAGATATCCCTTCACCGCCATCTCCCCGAACCGACCCACCTGCTCCAGCGTTTCCCCGAAACTGCGCACACCGATAACCGGATTGGCACTGTTGCTGTTAATGTCCAGAACTGGCGCCAGATTAAAATTAACCCCCAGCGCTTTCAATTCCTCCCCCACAATCCGCGCCGCCTGACAGACTGCCTGCCCGTCCCCCGTCCCTGCCTGTGCCAGCGCGGACGGCATAATTGCAGTATCTTCCGGCATACGTGAAACAATGCCGCCCTCCTCATCTATACTGATAAGCGGCATCACTCCAGCAGACCCCTCAATCTCTCTGAAAAGCCCCTTCGTCAACTGCGCCAACTGATGCCTGGAACTTACATTCCTGGAAAACAAAATCACATTTCCTACCTTATACTTCCGGACCAGCCCCAAAAACTCTTCCGACGGCTCTTCCCCCGGAAAACCCGCCACAAACAACTGCCCTATCTTTTGTTCCAAGGTCATATCCTGTACTTTCATATCCCACTCCCTTCTTTTCCCTACACCTGCCGTTTTCACCGGCTCCAAGGAACTGTCCCCTGATAACTTACCATATTCCCTGCCCTTTTCCCCGCTGTCACCGCCTAAAACTCTGTTACATATAACTATAATCTATCCGTGAAAATTTTTCAAATAAAAAATTAATAAAGATGATACTTCTCTTTCCGTGCGGCAAATTCCCGGCTGTCCGCAGCAAACTCTTCCAGCAGACTATCCAGCGCCGCACCCTCCTTCGTAATGCCGCCGCCTCCGAACAGCAGTTCCACACTTCTCCTTCCGCCCTCCCGGAGAGGCGGCAAAAAAGCAAAGTGCTCCGGGTAAAGCTCCCGGAAGCCGAACAAAAGCTCCATCCCGGTCCTGACCGGCTCAAACCCGCGCATATCAGATATATGGATGTGGACGCCCTCACAGGCCTCCCCCGCATATTTCGATGTGGAAGGGGTAAAATAGGCAGGGGAAAACAACACCCCCGGCAGTCCTTTCCCATTCATATATCCGGAAAAACGATAGCCGTCCACATAAGGCGCCCCTATCAGTTCAAAAGGCGCCGACGTCCCCCTGCCTTCCGACAGGTTCGTCCCCTCAAACAGGCAGGTGCCCGGATACAGAAGCGCCGATTCAAACCTCGGCAGCCCCAAGCTGGGCATCACCCACAGATTGCCCGTTTCCGGGAACAGCATATCCCTCCTCCATCCCTGGATCGGAATGACCGTGAGGGGGAAAGAATACCCCTGCTCATCGCAGATCATCCCCGCCAGTTCCCCCACGGTAAGCCCATACCGCATACATAACGGATACGCCCCGACAAAACTCCCATACCCCTCCTGCAAAAGATTCCCCTCTACCCTATCCCCCAGCGGGTTAAGCCTGTCCAGGATAATCAGCTCCATCTGCCTTTCCTCACACTCCTGGCAGGCATAATACATCGTTGAAATAAACGTATAATACCTGGTTCCCACATCCTGGATATCATAAACCAGCGCGTCAATCCCCTCCAGCATCCCTTCCGCAAAACGTTTGGAATCCTTCCGGTAAAGGCTGTATACCATGATACCGGAATAAGGATCTTTGTAAGTATCCACCACGCCTCCGGCCGCCACATTCCCCCGGACACCATGCTCCGGGGAATACAGCGCCGCCAGCGTATATTTTTCCGACAGGATATCGATGGAAGAGCGGAGCCTGTTGTCAACACCCGACACAGAAGTGATCAGCCCCAGCCGTTTCCCCCTAAATACATTATCATACCCGCCAACCCTGTCAATACCATTCAACACCATATAAACTGCCAGTCCTTTCCGCCGCCTGCGGCTTTTCCCCTAAAACTCCTTTTTTATCAGCTTCTTTGCCTCTTCGTCCAGATCAAACGCCTCCGCGTACAAAGTCCTTGCCAGGCATCCGTTGCACCGCATCAAATGGCTGTAATACTCCATATAGGCAAAACTGGGCGAATTCACGGCAAACCAATGCTCCCTAATCGCTTTCTGCCACAGCTCAAACCCCTCCTCAGATACCTCCACATAAAGATAGGGATGGAACCCGGGCGCATCTTCCCAGTTCTGCGCATAATAAGGCCCTTTGGCAAAATGCGCCTTATCCTTCCTCTCCAGCCCGGGCAGGCTGGCATAAAAATGCGCATCCTTTACTATACGGTGTGTCAGCTCGTGATCCTTATGCATACTGTTTTTCCAATGGGTCATAAGGACTTCCGGCTTCCGGCTGCGGATTAAATCGCACAGCTCCAGCCTGATTTCTTCCCTGTCCGGCAGTTCCCCGTCCGTATAAGGGAACACCACCGCTTCGCCGCCAAGCAGCTTTGCAAACTTACGGGCTTCTTCCTCCTTCTGCTTCCGGTACTCCTCCACCGTTAAATGGCTTGGGTTTCCCCGTTCCCCTCCGGTAAGCGCTACCGTCACTACCCGGTATCCTTTAAGAGCATAAGTAGCCAGGACACCCCCGCAAGTCAGCTCCGCATCCCCAACATGGCCTCCTACAGCCATAATCGTCTTTCTTTCCTCTTTCATTCTGCATCCTCTCTCCCGAATCTTCTTTCCGGCGCAATCTTATTCTGTTTTTTTAAGGCTCCTTACGCATATCCGACCATGACCGGACGATACCAAAACCTGCCTCCTCATATATATTCCTTGCCGGATTATTTTCCCCTGTAAACAGCGTCATATAAGCTGCCCCTCTGTCCTTTAACCCGTTGCACAATTCATAGAACAAAAGCTTACCCAGCCCCTTCCCGCGTGCCTCTGCCGATATGGCAATCCCTGCAAAATAACCCCTTCCGCCCGGCTCCACGGACAGCGGCCCGGTAAAGCCCAATACCTGCCCGTCCTGCACAGGCGCCAAAACCGGGCGTCCCCCTTCTTCCAGGCACGGCTCCCCGAGGATTTCCTTTTCCCACAGCGGATTCCCGAATTCCTGCAGCATCTCCTTCATTCCCCGGTGCACCCTGCTGTCATAATACCGGAACGTTATCCCTTCCTGCCCCAGCTTCTGTTTCTTCCTTTTAAATGCTTCCGAATATACAAATTCCCTCAAATTCAGGTAATAACTGTTCTGAAGGGCAAACTCCCGGTATCCGCAGTTTTTGAAAAAGAGATACGCCCCGCCCGACACATCCACCCCGGGCATATTCGGGTGGGTAACTCCTTCCCTGCCCGGCACCTCCCAGGCCAATGTCATCGGATTAAAGAAAGAAAGCTCGAAAACCCCCTCCCCTTCCCGGCATCCTCCCGCTTCTTCCAATGCACGCTCCAAAGCCGCCAGGATCTCCCTTCCCTTTCCCTGCCTGCGCATTTTCCTCCGCACTGCCACCATAGTTACAAACAGCTTCCCGGAGCCCGGGTCAAAACAGCCTGACGCAAAAGCATTCCCCTCCTTTTCCATCAGATTAACCGCTGCCGCCCCATCTTTACTCCCGGAAAATTTATCACGGAATTCCTCCTGCCCCATACCAGCACAGAGCAGAGCGCCTTCCCCCGCCGACTCCATAAATAATTCCCACGCCCGACTCCATCCCGGATCGGACTCCTTTGATTCCTTCAACCACACAATCTCCATACTAACTCCATTCGCCCGCTCCTGCGGGCATTCAAATCAGGATGGTGAAATCTCTGATTTCACACTAACCAACATGCTGCCCGCCCTGCGACAGCACAAATCCATCCATGAACAACCTGGAAAAACGCCTCTTTTCACGCTTTTGCCGTCCAAAATTGCGGCAGGTACTCCTTATGCGCCTCCAAAAGCTCCTCCAGAACAATTTCCGCCGTCTTCTGGGACATAACGAGAGGGTTAATCATCAAAGCCAGAAGCGCCTTCCTCCTGTCCCCTGTCACTGCCGCCTCGCTGCCTGCCGCTTCGAAAGACTTAATCTGCTGCACCAGCCCGTTTACTGCCTTGGGCAGCCTTCCCACTTTCACAGGCTTTGGCCCGTCCTTCGTAATCACACAGCTCACTTCCACGATTTCATCCTTCTCGAAATTCTCAATCGCCCCGTTGTTTACCGTATTTACCACCTGTATATCCCCTCTGCCATTATACAGGGAATTGATCAGGTTACAGGCCGCATCACTGTAATAAGCGCCGCCACGCTTTTCCAGCAGCTTCGGTTTTTCACACAGGGAACTGTCCCGATAAAGCTTAAACAGCTCGTCTTCCACACCCTTTACTGTCTCTGCCCGCAGTTCATGTTTCTCATACTGCTCCAGTTCCTCCGCAAGATATTCCTTCGTCATATAATAATACCTGTGGTAAGAGCAGGGGAGGATCCCCAATTCCTGGACAAATTCCGGGTTCCAGGCAATCCCTGTGATATTCATGACACTCTGGCTGCCCCAGTCCTTCAGAATTTTTTTCGTCACGTCCTCCCCGTCCACCATAACCTTCGTGGCAAACACCATATGGTTCAGCCCCCCAAAAGTGACCTGGACATCATCCATCGATCTGCCCAGTTTATCGGCAATCGCCTTATGCATACCGATCGGCACATTGCAAAGTCCGATCATTTTGCGGAAATCCG
Organism: uncultured Lachnospiraceae bacterium; assembly: GCA_947385425.1. Taxonomy (GTDB): domain Bacteria; phylum Bacillota; class Clostridia; order Lachnospirales; family Lachnospiraceae; genus Kineothrix. The sequence goes on from CANDKY010000062.1 coordinate 6,076, forward strand.
TATATCTATGGATGGCTTCCGTCACCATTCCAACAGGATTCGTAAAATTTATCAGCCACGCATCGGGACACAATTCCTCCATATCCCGGCAGATATCCATGATAACCGGGATTGTGCGCAGCCCTTTGAAAAGGCCCCCCGCCCCGTTTGTCTCCTGGCCCAGGATGCCATGTTTTAACGGAATCCTTTCGTCCTTAATCCTCGCCGCCAACTGCCCTACCCTTAGCTGCGTGGTGACAAAATCGGCCCCGGTAAGAGCTTTGCGCCTGTCCAGCGTGGTATGGATTTCCATAGGCACTCCCGCCCGATCCACCATCCTCCGCGCCAGAGCTGCCACAATATTCATTTTTTCTTCCCCTTCCGGCACATCTACCAGCCACAGTTCCCGCACCGGCAGCGTTTCATAACGCTTGAGAAAACCGTCTACCAGTTCCGGCGTATAACTGGAACCGCCTCCGACTGTCGCAATTTTTATCCCTTCCATAATGACGCCTCCTTTTCTCTTCCTGCCTTTTCCTTCTCAGACAGCGCGAACCCCCATTTCTTCCAACAACAGATACAAAGCCCCGATCCTTCCCGCCAGATTACCGCTCCTGCATGCTTCCAGACGCGTGTATTCCCCAAGATGAGGGAACAATTCATACAACCGCTCCCGCAAATCACGGATAAAACGCTCCTGCCTGCATATACCGCCCCCGATCAATACCGCCTCCGGATCCACCATCACGGCAAGATTCCCCGCCGTAAGCGCGATCCGCTCCAGCCATGCCCGGTAAATTGCATGGATATCGGGATTCTCCATATGTTCAAACACATACGGCCCGTCTATCTGCCTGCCGGCCACCCGGGAAACCTCCCGCACCAGGCCGGAAGTCGCCTCCGCATTTACATACCTGCCCGATTCCGCATCTGCCTGCCCGTCCCCGCTGCATTCCCGCCCAAGCAGTGCCAATCCGGCCTCCCCGGCCTTAAAATGGTTCCCCCTTACCAGCCTGCCGTCCATCACCAGCGCGCCGCCTACACCGGTCCCAATCGTAAGAAGCACAAAATCCTTAAGCCCCTTTCCCGCACCGGCCGCCATCTCGCCCAGCGCCGCACAATTACTGTCATTTTCCAGCACCACCGGAACCTGCATCCTCTCCGACAGCTCTTTTTTCAAATTCCAGGCACGGAAATTTTCACCTACGCTGAAATCCTTATTTTCCCCTGTCACGGGGTTGATAAAGCCCGCGATGCAGACACCCGCACCGTCCACCTGCCCCCGGTAACGGTCCGCCACCGCAAACAACTGTTCCAGAAAACGTCCCGGGTCTTTCTGTGTAGGCTCCTCGCCGTATTCCAACTCCTTATAATTCCTGTCCATTATACTGTATTTAACCACGGTCCCGCCAATATCCATGGTCAAATACCGCTGCTCCTGTCCCACGTTCCTTCCTCCTGTACCCATTCCTTCCCGCTAAATTTTTCCATCAGTAACCATAACGTCCTAAGGAAAGCCTCCCGCACGCTTTCCGCAATATACCTCAGCCTCGGCCTTCCTTTTCGTTAAACTTTCCCTCAATAACCGCAATGCACCAAGAAAGGCATCCTGCACGCTTTCCGCAATATACCCCCGGCTCAGCATTTCCTTCCCGCTAAGTTTTCCCTCAATAACCGCAATGCACCAAGGGAAGCATCCTGCCCGCCTTCTGCAATATGTATCCCCGCATCCGCCTCCCGCAGCCTCCGGCATAAACTCTCCCGGATACGCCTGTTTTTCAGCAGGACACTGCCTCCGAACGTCAGGTTTTTCTCCCCGTCCAGACGCCGCATGGCTGTCAGCGCCAGCCCGGCAAGCTCCCCGATGCATGCGCCCTCTATCTCCAGCGCCGCCCTGTCCCCCTGCGCCACCGCAGGTTCCAGCAGGACAGCAAGTGCTGCAATATCTTTCTTGCTTCTTTCCTGATGGTAAACATATCCTACCAAATCTTCCGTTTCCGTCATCTGCAGTTTCCGGAATACCAATTCACGCAGAACCGTACTCTCCCCTCTGCCGTCCTCCTGGCGTACAATCGCGGCAAGCATATCCCTCCCGATGGCATACGCGCTGCCGCCGTCATCTATGACATGCCCGTAACCGCCTACCCGCAGATACGTACCGTCCGCCCTGCGCCCGTAACAGATGGAACCTGTCCCCGCTATCAGGATGATTCCGCATTTCCCCGGGAAAGCCGCCTCCAGGGCCGTCTGATGATCACCGTACAGATAAACAGGGCAGGTAAAACCCGCGTCCGCAAGGGCGGCCCTCACAGCCTCCCCTGCCGCCCTGTTGCTGATTCCCGCAACCCCAGCCCCCAGCCCGGCACAGCCCTCCGGCGCAAAACCCTGCGCCTCCAACGCCTTAACCATCTGCGCAACCGTCTCTTTCAGCCGGCCGGGGCTCTGCCCGTTCCCATTCAGCGCACCCGCTTCCAGCCGGCCCAGGATATTCCCGCCCATATCAGCCGCCGTAACCTTCGTCCCGGTCCCGCCCCCGTCCATTCCCAATAAATATTTCATATCTACCTCCATACCGCATCCTTAGTATTCACCCTTGGTATTCACACCGAATGCTCCATCCGGCCGGAAATTACACTTCCGTCCTGCCTGTTCCGCACCATTGCCGCAGTGAAATTCCCCGCAGCAAGCGGCGGGGAATTTACCCTCCTAAGATTAAACCCTCTTTGAGATTAAAATTTCCAGCCGATGCACCACCTCGCCGTCGAAATTTTGCCTTGCACTGTCACGTATCATGCCGTACATCCGAAAGAAAGCAATTTCAAACACGCACCGGAGACAATATAAACCCACAGAATAAAATCCGCTCCCGGGATCCTGCCCGTCAGCCCTTCACGGCCCCGACAGTGACACCTTCCAGGAAGTATCTCTGCAGGGAAAAGAATAAAATAAACATAGGAAGCGCCGATATCGTCGCACCTGCCATCATAGGCGCAAAATAAGTCGTATTTGCAAAACTGAAATTCTTAAGCCCTACCTGGATCGTCTGCATCTTCTCCGAATTGCATACAAGGAAAGGCCAGAAAAAGGTATTCCACTCGCCGAGGAACGTCGTGATAGCCATAACCGCCAAGATCGTCTTCGACAGCGGCATAACAATCTTCCATACAATCAAAGGCTGGCTGCAGCCCTCTATTTTCGCCGACTCAATGACCGATGTCGGAAGGGAGGTGAAAAACTGCTTCGCCAGGAAAACATTATAACAAGTCACCAGCGTAGGCGCGATAAGCGCCACATAAGTATCCTGCAGCTTTAAGACATTCACCACCAGTATATACAGCGGGACCTGCGTCACCTGGTAAGGAATCATCATAGCCACCAACAGCAGGAAGAAGAAGAATTTGCATCCCGGGAACCGCAGCTTTGCAAAAGCATACCCTGCCAGGCTGGCAAAAATGACATTACAGAGGGTCACAACCCCCGCCACCAGCATGGAATTCAATATCCACCGCAGCGAATATTCACTGTAATCAAAGAAAAACTTGTAGGAATCCAGCGAAAACGACTTGGGGATCAGGGAATAACTGGCTCCTCCCGCCTCCGTAGGCGCCCCGAAAGAAGAAATAATCATATAATAGATCGGAAACAGGGTAATAACCGCCAGGCAGATCAGCACAGCGGCCAGTATCACATTCCGGATTATTTCTTTATATTTTTCTTTTTCACCGTATCTTCTAAATAATCCCATAGACTGCTTCCTCCTAATATTCTACATCGTTGGCACTCAGCTTAAACTGGAATACGGCAAATATCGCAATAATGACAGCCAGCAAAAGCGCCTGCGCACATGCCTCCCCATATTCGAAATACTTAAATGCCCGGTTAAAAATCAGTAACCCTGCCATCGTAGTTGCATTGTCCGGCCCTCCCCCTGTCATAAGGTAGGCAGTCTGGAAAGACTGGAAACCGTTAATTACACTGGTAATCGCCAGGAAAATCGTCGTCGGCTTAACCAACGGCCATACCACATACCGCACCTTCTGCAGGAAAGTGGAGCCGTCGATATCCGCCGCCTCGTAATAAGTAGGATCTATCCCCAGAAGCGCCGCAATATATATAATGATATTCTGCCCAAGCCCCGCAAACACCGCCATGATAATCAGGGAAGCCATTGCCGTCTTCGAGCTGCCCAGCCAGTTCTGGTTCTCGATACCGAAAAACCGCACCACACTGTTGAGCAATCCGCTCGGCAGCGGATCATAGATCCATTTCCACACAAAAGACATCGCCACACCGGAAGCAATCGCCGGCAGGTAAAAAGCCCCTTTGAAAAACGACTGTATCCCCTTCCTGAAAGGAAGTATCATCACAGAAACGATAAATGACATCAGAATGGCGATAGGTACTGTAATGACCGTGTACACCGCCGTATTCTTCAACGCCTTGTAAAACAGGCTGCTCTTGAAAGTACTGATATAGTTGGCAAAGCCCACCCACTCAGAACCCAGCGGTTTGTAATCCTGGAAACTGGTAATAATGGAAGAAACCACCGGATATATTGTAAACACCATAAAGGTACACAACGGAATCAGAATGAATGCATATGCCCAGAAGGTTTCTTTTTTCATTTTCTTTTTTCTGGTATTGTCCATAATATTGTTACCCCTGTCCTTATAGAAGAAGGCCGCCATAAGAATCAGCGGCCTTACGTTTTTTTACATTCCCATATTTGTCCGAAATACCATATCTGGCCGGATGGAGCACTAGTCTGCCACACACCCGTCCTCGCCGAATGCCTCGTGCCCTGCGTCCACGATTGCCTGGTACATTTCCTCAGGGCTTACCTCACCGGAAAGCAGCCCCTGGAACTTAGGAACGATAACCTCATCCTCAATCTTAATTGCCTTGGCGCTCAGTTCCGCCGGGATATCCGGGCGTGCCTGCGCTACCTGTGTCGTCAGATTTTCCACGCAAGCCGTATTCGCCTCGTTTTTGTCAGCAATCGGATCCAGTTTGGCATATTCTTCCCTGCCGCTGTCGCATACCGGGGACAGATACAGTTCCTGGCAGGTATTCGCTGCGCGCTCGCCGCTTGCCAGATAATAAGCAACCTTAGCTACATTCTGGAGATGTGCCGCGTCAGGGTTCTTCTCACCTGTCAGGCAGATATAACCGTCCACTGCGCCCTGTGCATGCTGCTCCCCTTCAAAAACAGGAACCGGGAGTACGATATATTCTACAGGGATACTGTTTTCCACCGCGTCGGCGGAACCTTCCGCAAGCAGCTTGTTGTTATTATATGCAGACCTTTCAAAAGAAGACAAACCCTTTCCGGTAATCATCGTCTGCCCGGTCAGCATCATATTCCAGCGCTTCCCTGCGTCTACGGAACTGAGTTCCTTCGGCATCGAACCATCATCGATCAACGCCCTTAAATCCTCCAGAAAAGCAAGCATTTTCTTACTTGTATACGCGTATTTCAGATCCTGGTCAAAAGCCGCCGGCATATCCGCGTTTTTAACGAAAATACTGAAGTAATCCTTCGCCGTAACACCTGCGCAGGCAAATACGAAACCATAACAGGAAGTACTGCCGCCGTCGCTTACCACGCCTTTTTTAATCGCTTCACGGAACTCATCATAAGTCCAGCCGTTCTTCTGCACGCCCTCCCAGTCAATGCCTGCCGCTTCCAGTTTCTCCTTATTGCCTCCGATACACTGTACTTCACAGTAAGCGGGCAGGCCGTAAGTCCCGTCACCGTTGCGGAAATAATTCAGCACAGCATCGTCAAAATCGGACAGCTCATCGGTAAGATAATCGTTCAGGTTCACAAGCATTCCCAAATCAAGATACTTTGAAATTCCGTCGGAGCCTACAAAAGCGATATCCGGAGGGGAACCCGCGTTTACCTGTATATCCAGTTTCTGCGTCATATCTTCCCAGCTTGCCGTAGTGAGTTCTATCTCAATATCCGCATTCGCCGCGTTGAATTCCTCTATATATTCGACAACCTTATCCTGATAAGTTGCCGATACGGGAGGCAGCAAAGCCGTCACCACATCCTTTTCCCCTGATGGGGCAGGCGCCGCGTCTTCCTTCGAAGAATCCGCATTCCCTGCTTCTTCCGTTTCCTTATCGGATGCGTCCGCATTCGATGTATTGGTATCTGATGTATTGGTTTTCGCCGTTTCCGCTCCCCCGGAACCTGATCCGCCGCAGCCTGCCAGCACAGTCGCCGCCATAGCCGCCGATAACAATAATGCTAAAATTTTTCTCTTCATACTCTTTTCTCCTTCTTCTTTATTATTTTCCCTAACTCCCATTTGCCCGCTTCGTCGGGTACTCAAACCAGGATGGCAAAATCTCCGATTTCACACCAGCCGCCATGAAAAGCCTGGTTTGTTACAACTGCACAGCCTGAACAGCCCCGGGTGCCTTCCGGTAAAGGCCCTCGCTTTCCCCGGCCTTCCCTGCGTCAGCAGCCTGCTGCTTTGACCGCTTTGCTATGGCCGCTTTCACTTTCCCGCCTGCCTGCCTTAAACACTCTTCCGCCGCATCCACATCACAGCCAAGAAGCAGCTTCGTTATAGCAAGCTTCGTCTTCCCTCCTGCTTCCTTCAGGTTCTTCCTGGCCTCCTCCCTGCTGCATCCCACTGCCTCCATTACAATGTTCTCTGACCGGATTACCAGTTTTTCATTGGACTGGCGTACATCCACCATAAGGTTTTCATACACTTTCCCGATCCCGACCATGCTGGCAGTCGATATCATATTTAATACCATCTTTTCCGCTGTGCCGGCTTTCAGCCTCGTAGACCCGGTAAGCACTTCCGGCCCGGTCAGCAATTCAATCGCCAGTTCCGCTTCCGCCGACACCGGGGCATTCTCATTATTGGAAATGGACACTGTCCTGCAGCCCAGTTCCCTGGCATATCTCAATGCCCCTATCACATAAGGCGTCCGGCCGCTGGCCGCCAGCCCTATCACCACATCCTTATCCGTAAGCCGGTGCTCCTGCAAATCCTGTCTCCCCAGCTCCGGGCTGTCCTCCGCGCCTTCCCTCGCCTTTACAAATGCCTCCTGGCCGCCTGCAATCACTCCCACCACTACATTGTAAGACACTCCGAAAGTCGGCGGGCATTCCACAGCATCCAGAATCCCGATTCTCCCGCTGGTCCCGGCGCCCACATACAGAATCCTTCCCCCTGCCTGCAAGCTTGCCGTTGTCCACTGGATCGTCTTTTCTATCTGGGGCAATGCCTGGCGGACTGCCTCTACTACTTTGTGATCCTCTTCATTCATAATGGAAATGATCTCGTAAGGCGTCATTTCATCCAACTGCATCGTTCTCTTATTCCGTTTTTCCGTTGATAACTTTGAAATATCAACAGATGACCTTAAAGTATCAGTTGATAATTCTGACATATCTTCCATAATTAACCATCATCCTCTCCTTCCTTTTCATTCGCATCCTTCGGGATATAGGTATGTTTCAGATATTGCATACACTCTTCATAATTACGCTGTACACAGGCTGAATACAGCATATCAATGACTGCTAACTGGGACAGCCGCGATGCCAGTTTCCCTGTCTGGAATTCAAACTCCGTAGCCGATACATACAGGTTGCAGTCCGCAAGCTTGGACAGCGGCGATTCCCGGAAACTTGTGACAGCTATGACAGGCGCGCCTGCATCCTTTGCCATCTCCGCGCACTGGACAATTTCCTTTGTCATACCCGAATAACTGATAATCACTGCCACATCCTTGTTCGAGAGATTCTTCGCCTGCACCATCTGCATATGGAGATCCTCACTGGCCATACAGTTTTTATTGATACGCAGAAACTTCAGATAAGCATCCTTTCCCACCAGAAGGGAAGCACCCATGCCGAAAATAGCAATCTTCTGTGCCGCCATCATAAGGGATACGCTTCTGTCCAAAGTATCTATGTCGATAAGCGCCTTGGTATCCTCCAGGGACACGATACTTTTATAAATAATCTTATCGATCAGTTGCTCCAGCTTATCATCCTTCGCAATCTCACAGTTCTTTCCCGTAATGGTTTCCTTACGGAGCGCATTTTCATAAATCAGGGATTTCTGGAAATCCTTATACTGGCTGAAACCGGCCTTATGGCACAGCCTGGTAATTGTGGAAGAGGAGACGAAAGTCGCTTTCGCCAGCTCACGCAGCCCCATTTCCGCAACCTTCTCCGGATTACCCAACAGATATTCTATAACCCCCTTTTCCGTACTGCTCGCTTCCGGATAATACTCCCGGAATTTCACAATAACATTTTTCATTGCCGCTCCTCTGATATACCCGTCATGAATGTTTTATTGTTCTCTGTTACGATTTTCATTATACCTGCCGGAAACATTTTCGTCTATAAAATCGCCCTCTTGTGGTACTTTGTTTCACATTTTGCAAATTATACAAAGTTTTTCCGAAAATCATGACTTATTTATGCACTTTTTCCTCTTTTGCATAAAAAAGGCGCCTGCCAATCCTGACAAACGCCGAAAACAACCCTTATTGATAAACCCCTTTAAAAGCCCGGTAAGCCTTTGCAATACCCTCATTAAAATCCGTATATTCCATACCCAGTTCCCGTTTACTCTTTTCATTGGAATACAACTCCGTCTCCGCTTCCGTCAGCGGAAACGGAAGCGGTATCCCCTGCGCCATAGCGTTCTCCACGCTGAACGTTATTTCCTGCAGCTCTGCATCGGCCGCTTCCTTTAACCCATCTAGAAAAAGATCATAAGTAAGTATCCGATCCTGGCACAGATTGTAAGCCTCCCCGTACGTTTTTTCATTCAGGAGGCATTTTACTATGGCCTCCGCCCCGTCTTTCACATAGACCATCTGGAACTTTCCCGAAGCTCCGGTGATACGGGGCAGAATATGGTTCTGCACAATCATCCGAATATAGACGGATTCCCTTGGCGCATAATTAAACGGGCCGTATAAAACCGCGGGGCGTAAAACCGTATAGTGTATGCCCCTTTTACTGCATTCCTCCGCTAACTCCTGTTCCAAAGCCGCCTTGCCTGCAATATAAGCTCCCGCTTCCCCGGCAAACACCCGTTTTTCAAAAGGCGTACATTCATCCTTAAGCCCCCCTGCGCCCCGCTCATATACATCCACAGTACTGATAAAAATATATTGTTTTATCCCTGCCGGAAGATTTTCCAATACTGCGGCAATATCACCCTTTTCATAAGCACAGAAATCAACCGCCACATCATAATCCTCTTCACATGCCCCCCATGTGGATGCTTTTCTCCTGTCCCCCGTCACCTGCTTCACCCCGAACTCCGCCATGGAATATGTGCCTCGGTTTACCACTGTGACCTCATATTTCCCTGCCGCAAGCATAACAAAAACCCTGCCGTAAAAATAACTTCCGCCTATCACCAAAATCTTCATTCCAACACCTTCATATCACTATATGTTAACCTCTTTACCTGTTATACCCAGCTACCAGTTATTAACCGCATGTTCCGCAAAGGAAACCACATCCTCCACCTCCAGAACCGTCCCGTCGTCCAGCACCGCCCTGCCGCTGAATGTCCCGAACATCTGATGGCAGCAGTTATCCACCCACAGCAGTTTGACGGCTGTCGTCCGGTCATAGCACGGCGTCAATGTCAGATCCAGCCGCCCCTCCCGATCTTTCAGATGCCACGGCTGCATATATTCCTCCCCCAATACAAAATCCACCTTCCCGAGCTTATGGCTCTTCCCCTTATAAAAAAGCATATTTTCGCTGGCCGTATCCGTATTCCCGAACCCGCACCCAAGATTAAAACCAAACATCTCCCCGTCCACATATCCTGTCCCGTTGCTCCAGTACCATTCGTTGTGAAACGGCCACACACCGCGCCCCCAATCCAGAAGCCCAAAGGATTCCGCCTTATCAAAACGCCACTTCTTCTCCCCGGAACGGACATACCCCTCGGCTGTCATACAATTTATTTTATGATTATAATAGAACGCATGGGCATACTCATCAAAAGGCAGATTAATCACCAGGGAATCCGGATTACACCGTTTCAGGCGTATTTTCGCCGTCACATCCCCCCAACGGCACAGTAAAATACGGGTATCACCCTTTACTATAAATTTCATAGACACACCGTCCTTCGCATAAGCCAGCACATGGTCACGCTCCGTATCGGACGGCATATGCAGGGAACCGAAGGGCAATACCAATATCTTATTCAAATCCAGCAGTTTCTTCCCCTGCGCAAAATCAAACAACATCAGGCTCACCTGCCCCGCGTAAGCCGCATGTCCAATCGTAAACTGCAGGCACATTTTCCCATCCGACACCTGATAAAAATCCCACTCCTTAATCCGCCATGGCGGTGCCTTGATTGCCTTCCTGTCATATACCAATACACTCTTTCTCGAAAATCCCGGGATCGGATGCCCCTTTTTATCCAATACCGGGCCTCTCTTCTTTAATTCCCTTTCCATATTCCCATCTCCTTCCGCCATATTCCGCAATCCAGTTTACTCTCCTTTGCGCAAAACGTCCATATACCTGCCTTCCTGTTGATCATATCGTTATTTGCATATTACTTCAAGTAAAACCTGCAAAAAAGCAGAGTATGCCATAAAATCCATACCCTGCCTTTTTAATACCTTCTATAATTTTATACCTTCTCTGTTTAACTCTTACTTTATTCTATTACCTTCTCTGTTTCTACAACACCATTCCCGATACATCCAAACTATAACCGTTCCCCTTATGTTAACCGCCACACAGCGGCAACACAATCCGGCTACGAAAACCTTGGAAGAATGCCTTCTTTCTTAAGCGATACTTCGCTTTGCATTCTTCCGCGTGAAACGGGTTTGCCCATGCATCTGCATGGCAAACCCTAGAAGTTCTTAAACGGTAAAGAACACCGTTGCGGCGTCCTTCGACGCCTTAGAACTTCTTTTCACGCTCAGACCGTACTCAAATCCCACTCCTCATAAATCTTAGGCACGTCATTGATCAGTCTCTGCGTGTAAGTCGCCTTCGGATGGAGAATCACATCTTCGGCTTTGCCATGCTCCACGAACTTGCCATGCTCCATAATATACACGGAATCCGAAATATAATAAGCCAGCCCGATATCGTGGGTAATGAAGATAATCGTCATGTTAATCTCATCACGCAGCTTCAGGAGCATATCCAGAATCGTCGCCCTGGAGCAGGCATCAATCATGGATGTAGGCTCGTCGGCCAGGAGGATCTTCGGCTTAAGCAGGAAAATCCTGGCAATCATAAGTCTCTGCATCTGCCCGCCGGAAAGCTCGAACGGATATTTGTTCGTCAGCTCCTTAAACTCCAGGTTTACAAAGCTGCAGGCTTCGCGCATCATCTCGAATTTCTGGTCATACGGAAGCGACTTGCCGCCCCTCATATTGATACAGTCAAGGAGCACGGAGTCAATCTTATTAAACGTATTATAGGAAGAGAACGGATCCTGGAAAATAGCCTGGATACCTTTCCAATATTCCTTTTTCTTCTGGTTGGTGGAAATATCCCTGGGTTTCCCCTGGAACATCACTTCCCCTTCCGAGACGCTGATCAGGCCGAGAAGCATCTTGGAAAGAGTGGTCTTGCCGCTGCCGGACTCGCCTACGATGGAAATAATCTCGCCTTCACGGAAGTCAAAATCCACATGGTCAACGGCTACCGTCTTCTTGTCACCCAGACCGAACACTTTGGTAACACCTTTGCCGGTCAGGCACTGCGCCCTTTTCTCACTCATTCTCATACACCTCCCGAATCTTTCTTACAGACATCAGACAGCGGTATTCACGGTTTGCATCGCTCTCTTTGCTGGGAACTTCCAGGTTAGGCACTTCCATCGCCGTACAGGTAGGAGAAGCGTACTTACACCTGTCTGCAAAGCGGCAGCCTTTCGGCGGATGCTTTAAGTTAGGAGGCGTCCCCGGAATTGCAACGAGTTTATTCTCCCTTACGCCTTCCTCAGGAACGATGATGGAGCCCATCAGACCTTTCGTATAAGGATGCAGCGGATCAAATACCATTTCCCTGGCCGTACCGCGCTCCACAATCTGCCCTGCGTACATAACCATGATATCGTCCGTTACATTATAAAGCAGCGGAAGTTCGTGAGTGATGAAAATCATACTTCTGATGAACCCTTTTTCCATCAGTTCACGCATCATCTTGATAACCATCTTCTGGCTCGTAACATCCAATGCCGACGACGGTTCATCCGCGATAAGCACCTTCGGGGAAAGGATGGTGGAGATAGCGATAACCGTACGCTGTTTCATACCGCCGGACAGCTCCACCGCATGCTTCTGCAGCACTTCTTCCGGAAGCCCCAGAACGGCAAACCTTTCTTTGGCTTTATCATAAATATCCTTTTTCGTTGCCTTCGGATCATGTACATGGATAACGTCCTCGATAAAACGGATAATCTTCTGTGTCGGGTTCAGGGCATTCATAGCCGCCTGCGGAATATAGGCAACCTCCGTACCAAGAACCTTCTTCCTCACTTCATCCGGCTTCATACCGGAAATGTTCTTCCCGTCTATAATAATGTCGCCGCTGATATAATGCAGAGGCGGGAAATAATATCCTATAAGCGACAGGGCCAGTGTGGATTTACCGCAGCCGGACTCACCTGCAACGCCCAGTGATTTCCCTTCTTCGATTTTCAGGGAAACACCGTCTACCGCAAACACGTCCTCCCGCTGACGGGTAACGTATTTTGTTTTCAAATTTTTAACTTCAAGCATTACTTTTCCCATGATATCCCTCCTTAGTCTCTAAGCTGTGGATTGAATACCTGGTCAAGCCCGGTGTTCATCAGGTTTAACGAGAATGCAATCAAAGCAATGGTTACAACAACTGGGAAGTATGCCCACCAGGAACCGTTAAGAGGCGCCGCGTATGCCGTCGCCCAGTTCATCATAAGACCCAGGGTCGCGGCATTGGATGTGGAAGGGCCAAGCCCCAGCATGGAAAGCTGTGCTTCCGAAAGGATACCCGAAGATATCTGCAGGATAAATGCCATTACTACGTAGGAAGCAAGGTAAGGAAGGATATCCGTGAGGACGATCCTCATCATGCTGTGCCCGGAAAGCTTCGACAGATTCACATGGTCACGGTTCCTTAAGGAAATAACCTGTGAACGCACGGAACGCGTCGTCCATGTCCAGGAAGTAAGCCCGATAATAATACCTACCAGGTTGACACCCCTTGCATTCTGCCCTACGGAATAAGATATCAATATCAAAAGTACAAAGGACGGGATAACCGTAAACATATTTGTGATAAACATAATCAGGTCGTCTACCACGCCGCCCATGTAACCGGAAATCAAACCGAGGAACAGACCGATCAGGGTTGCAATGATACCTGCAATAAGGCCCACGCGCAGGGACGTCTTGGTAGCGTCCACCAGCTCAGTCAGCACGTCACGGCCAAAGTTATCCGTACCCAAAATGAAAGTCTTCTTGTTTGCTACGTCCTTCGTATTAACAAACTCTTTCGATCCAATCGTTGCACTCTCCACAAGTTCCCCTGTTTCCGGATCTTTCTGCGCAATAATCACATCACTGTCCAAAAGAACACCGTCAATATTTTTGTTCAAACGTACGAAATATTTCTTTCTGGAAGCAGTAAGCCCCGGCTGGTCTGCATCCTCGGAATAATTAGCCTCCCAGAGGGCAATCAGCCCTTCCGTGTCTTCAAGGTTGATATCCGCCTCTGCAACACCACCGAACTTTGTCAGCCATTCTTTCATGGATTCCTTATCCTCAGCACTGATCTTGGAATCCAGCGAACCGGCCTTTACATCAACGTTCAACGTATAGCGGGTTCCTTCCACCGAATCCTTCACCGATACATAAGTACCCGGTTTAAAGAAGTTACCGTTACCTACCATCTCAAGCGGGTCAGCCGTCACAATAATCGGATAAATGATTGTGGTAAGCAATAACGCCGCAAAAATTACAAATCCAATCACAAATTTGGGAGAATGGAACACCTGTCTTAATGTATTTTTCATAATCCACCTCCTAATCCTGCTGTGCTGCCTTGACACGAGGGTCAATGACACCATAAATAAGTTCAACAAACAGGTTCGCCAAAAGCACCATAATCGTAATAATCAGCGTACACGCCGAAATAAGAGGATAATCCTGCCCCCTTACCGCTGTCATCAGCGTAGAGCCGATTCCCGGATAACTGAAAATAATCTCTGCCACCAAAGCGCCGCCCATCATAGTACCAAGGGACATTGCCAGACCGGTGATCTGAGGAAGCATTGCATTCCGGAACACATAGCCTACAATCTTGCTGTCCCTGATTCCAAGGAAACGGCTGTATTTTACATAATCTGCGTTCAGTTCATAAATCGCCATGGAACGCATACCAATCGCCTGCCCGCCGATGGTGATCAGGACGATGGACCAGAACGGAAGCTGGTAATGGGCAATCACGGACTTTATAAATTCCCAGCTCATATTGGGAATCAGGTCAAACCCATAGCCGCCGCTGGTAGGGAACCATTTCAGGTTAATGCCGAATACCGTCAGCAAAATGATCGCCATACCAAAAGCAGGGAAGTTGCTGACAAACAAAAATACAGGAAGAATCACCTTATCAAAAGCACCTCTTATGTAAGCGGCTACAGCCCCCAGAAGATTACCAAGAAGCCAGCCTACTATGATGGCCGGAAGCTGCAGTGCCAGCGTCCATCCAACGGAAGACCGGATAATGTCGCTTACTGTTCTCGGATACTGGCCGAAGGAAACCCCAAAATCCCCCCGGATAGCATTCTTAGCCCAGATACCAAACTGTACAATCATGGGCTCGTTTATACCGAATTTCTCCGCATAATCATTCAATACCTTCTGAATTGCCGTGGCATCCGTCATACCGCTGACAGAACCGGCCGCTATACTTGCCACAGGGTCGCCGGGCATCAGCCTCGGCAATACGAAGTTCAGCACGATGGCAAAAAACAACGTAATCAGATACCATAAAATTTTCTGACCGTAATATTTTTTAAACCCTTTCAAACATTTCACCCCTTCCCCTTGCTCACAAAAACCGGGCGAAGGCATGTCTGAGCCCCGCCCGGTCTCATCAAGGAATTATTTTATTTTATCATAATCCTATTCAACCAATGTCAGATTGTAAAGAGCTGCAATTCCGTAACCGTCTGTACAGTCAGTCGGAGGAATGTTGCTTCCGTCATCCTTCATCGGGTAGCCGGTCCATACAGACTCGTTTACAATGTAGAACAATTCCGGCCTGTACATAAGAGCGAAAGAAGGAACATCTGTCAGATAAATTTCGTTCAGCCTTGTGTAGTACTCTTTCAGTTTCGCTTCATCTGTCTCAAGCGGGATCTTAGCCATAATTTCATCGGCTTCGTCATTCCTGTACTTGCTCCAGTTACCGCTCCAGTTTACTGCCAGATCCGCATACTGGCTGCTCATGAACTGCATGCAGCGTCCCCAAGGGTTCGTAATGGAAGATCCGGAAGGAGAGTTCATACAAATTTCAAAGTTACCTGTTGTAATGTCGTCATAGAAAGTATTGGTATCCGGGAAGAAGGTCTGGATATCAATACCGATCTTCTTAGCGGAAGACGCAACGATTTCCAAAGATGCCATCCAGTCTGTCCATCCGTCCGGGCATTCTGCCTTGAAGGAAAGAGGAGTCCCGTTGTATTCACGGATTCCGTCGCCGTCAGTATCAACGATACCCGCTTCGTCAAGCAGGGCGTTTGCGCCGTCGATATCATTTCCTGCAAACTGAAGATCTTTTACTGCGTCATGGTCGTACATAGCCTGCTCACCTGCTGTCGGGTTCATCGTAGAACGGGGAACCTGTGTGAAGGTAGGAGACTGGTTGGACATAGCGGATGCAATGATCTGGTCAAAATCCGTTGCCATTGCGATAGCTTTCCTTACTTCCACCTGGTCAAGCCCCGGTTTCTCAACGTTCATAAAGCAGGTAGGCATCGTAGCACACTCACCGTACGGCGGCTCGTCAATGTATGTAGTAATAGGAAGGTTTTTCTCTTCCCACAATTTCTGTACATCCGTCGTGAACTGCTGTGCAACGTCAACATCGCCTGCTTCCATTGCGATCTGCCCTGCATTGTTATCTGCATAGATTACATGCGCAATGTATTTCGGTGCCGGAAGTTTGCCCCACATGGAAGCAGCCTGGCCCCAGTAATTCTCATCTCTGATAAATACAATCTTCTGGTCATCGTCAAAGAAAGGCAAATACGGGCCGGAAGCAACCAGGTCATCCATCTTGTCGAGCTTCATAGCTTCCTTATCGGAATTATTCCTTCCTTCAACAGTTTCCAGATATGCTTTCTGCATAACGTACATCTGCTGTAAAAGCTGCTGAACTTTCAGAGGGTTCGCCGGGTTCCCCGCATCATCCAGTTTACACTCAATATTTACTGTAGCATCGTCTACTGCAGTAATAGCTGCAATGTAATTGGAGAAATCAAGCCCGAGGGAAGATTCGTATTTTACGTTGCAGTCCCATGTATAAGCAACATCGTTTGCCGTAAGGGGTGTCCCGTCGCTCCAGTGTGCATCCGGGTTCAGCTTCACCGTCATACCGGTCATGGCATCGTCATTCCAGGACCATTCCGTAGCAAGCAACGGGTAAAGCTGGCCATCCAGCATATTAAACATGAACATCGTCTCGTAAATCAAAGTACGGGAAGAATCCTTCTGCTGAACGCACATCGGATTGTTGGAATTCGTTGAGAATGGATTCCAGTCATTAATGGTGCCCCACTGCTGGCCTGCAAAATAAAGAGTCTCGTTCCTCGGCGTACTGTTGGTATCCGCTGCCGCCCCCGTGTTGTCTGCTGCAGCCGTATCATCGGTTGCCGCCGCATCATCGGTTGCCGCCGCGTCGTCCGTAGTTGCCGCATCGTCCGTTGCCGCTGCGTCATCCGTCGTAGCCGCATTGTCTGTTGTTGCCGCAGGTGTGTCCCCACCGCCACAGCCTGCAAGCAGCGATGCCGTCATCGCCATGGTTGCGAATAAAGCAACCAGCCTTCTACTGCGTGATTTCATAACTTTTTTCTACCTCCTGTTTTTTTGTATTAACCGTTCCCTTATAATAACATTTTTCCCGGTCTTTTTATACAATAGCATATTTGCACAAAAAAATCAAGAAAAAAAGAAAAAAGATGTAGTTTTTACTCAATTAATTTTCCCTACACCTTTTTTCCTTAATTTAATCTTCCCTGTTCGAAACAATCCCGGCCGTCAATTTTACTATCCCGCATCCGGCGGGCCTTTCTCCTGTCCCCCCATCCGGCTTTTTTCTGTTTATTCCCATGTATCGTTGCCAAGGCCGTTAATAAAGCCGCTTAGTTCCAGCGCCATGTTCATCGCCTCCTGCACCCTGATATGCCCCGGCGTCCCCCTTCCGTTCTCCCGGTACAGGAAATGCACGATTTTACGGTCATCCAGTTCCGCGCACACCTTCCCGATGCTCCTGTCCCATCCGGCATTGTGGTTGAGGATCGTCGTCGCCAGCACAATCCATGCCCTGGGGTACAGCTTCCTTAAAGAAAGGATCCACTCCTTATATTTCCTCCGCCATTCCTTCGCCTTTTCCCCCTGTTCGTCCTGCATAATATCTTCCGGCCAGGCGTCATTCTGCCCGATGGCTGCCACCACCACATGGGGCGTGTAACGGTTAAAGTCCCACGCTTTCCGCTCCCCTTCTTCCTGGTAAAAACGCACCTTGTCGTAGCAGCTCTCCATCCCGGTCTTCCCTTCCATGAAATAACCCGTCCCGTCAAGCAGAGCAATCCCCCCCTGGGCCACTATATGCGCCCTGGCATGCAGCAGCCGCGCAACCGCCCACGCATAAGAAAAATAAGCGTTGGAGTACTCCCCTTCATGTTCCGGATCCTCCTTCCCGCAATACTCCATAGCCTCCGCCACTTCCCCGGCCGTCACGGAATCCCCGTAAAACTCTATTTTTTTCCTCGGAAGCGGACGGGCCTTTACCACTTTCGCCCCATATTCCAGCAGGAAACCGAGAAACGCATATTCGTGGCAGTTGTCCATCCTTTTAAACAGAGTAACCATATGTTCCGAACCTTTGTCCAGGTTCTCCGCCAGCGTAAGGACTGCCGGCTCCCCGTCCTTTTCTTTTCCCAGTTCCAGCCTGCTTTGCGTCTCGTCCAGCAAAACTCCAAGGAAAGACCTGTTGTAATACCGTTTGTTGACTACCACCGCCTTTACATAGGAAGAACCGGTAAATGCCATCCGCACAAAACTTCCCGGCATGGTAAACACCGGCGCGTCCGGATCCCCGTCGTCAATCCTGCCGCAGTACTGCAGTTCATCATGGACCGGCTCCACAAGACGTTCCTTCTCCATATCATATTCTTTCCATAACTTCATTTTCCTTCACCCCTGTGTACCTTTCTTTTTGTTTTTGCTCTTTTCCATTTTTTTTTATTTTTTTACAGGCATTTTTTTGCTCTTTATTCATCACTTTTTATTCCTTATTTATCCCTTTCTTTCATTCCCCCCTTCCCGGCCTTCTTTCCTTTTCCCATTCTTTGCGCCCATTTTCCTATCCTTTTCCCATTCCTTCCGCCCTTTTCCCTATCCTTTTCCCATTCTTTCCGCCCTTTTCCCTATTCTTTTCCATATCCCTTTCCGCCCGCTTCCCACCTTTTTCCGCACATTTCTCCCATCTTTTCCGCCCGCTTCCCGCCCTTTTCCGTACATTTTTCCCATCTTTTTTCCGCCCGCTTCCCACCTTCTTCCGTACATTTTTATCGCATTTTTCCATACATTTTTCTCAACTTTTATCGTTTTCCCCTTATATTTGCTTTAAACCATATATTTATTTTTAATTCTAAATCCCTCATATTTATAATTTAATTTAAGTTTATCATCACGCACTATAAAGTTCAATTTAAACTTTATTTTTAATCCCCGATTCATTCCCCGCTGCCAGTGTTTTACCTTTCCGGCACCCTCTTTTTAAACATAATATAATAACAACTTAACCCAAAACCACTGCATCTCCTCTTACTCTCCGGCAGAAATAACACATCATACTCGTCAATCAGGATAATTGCTTTCCTGCCATAATGCTTTTCCAGAAGCATCCATCGCAAAATCAGCGCCGTTAACCCGGACTTCCCACACCATCTGGTGTGGGAAGCCTGCGTTAAATATATTCATTAAATATATTCATTCTGTCTGTCCTATAGTAATTTTTCATTACCATTACCCTCTTTCTTATAATTATATATTAATTATATATTTTTATTATATCAGCTTCTGCGGCTTTTTCAAGCCATACATGTAACAACACGAAGCAACACACATTCGGGTCTTTAACACTTGTAAATAAAAAAACATGTCGAAAACCGCATAACTTCGG
>CANDKY010000063.1 GCA_947385425.1 uncultured Lachnospiraceae bacterium
GACAGGACGTGCCCCTCCGAAAGCAAAGCAGGCTCCTGGTTTTTGGTTAACATAAACTTTTGAGTTTTGCCGAAAACCTTAAGTTAATGACATTGGTTCACTCCCCCGCCCTATGCGCGGCTCTGGCACCCCATCTGATTTTTTTTTGCAGCTTATTTGAATGGGTTTTACTAAACAGAAGAGGCAAGTTATCGGCAGAGTCCGGGTCGGCTGTGAAAGGCATCCATGCCCGGCACAGCCTAAAATGGCCATCCATGGCCATTTTCCCCTAAGTTTGCGAATCTTCTGTTAAGTAAAACCATCATTCAAAACGATGCAAAAAAAATCAGATGGGGTGCCAGAGCCCCGCATAGGGCGGGGAGTTGCTTGAAATGGATATAATAACATAGAAATAGGGGAAATATGGGAAATTGTGGGATAATTTAGGGGAGAAAGGAGTATATTGAAAAAATATAAAAAATTTCGGAGAAAAGTGTTGACAAATAGGAGAAGGACGGCTATAATAAAACCATAAACACAAGAATTCACATAGATGAAGTAAAATGCAAAAGAAAGGAAGGTACAGTCCACCGAAAACTTAAATTTATATTCATTCATTAAGGATACCAAAGAGTGGAACAACCAAAGAATTCGTATTCGAGTACACAGGAAAAGGTAACGAGTAGCCAAGGAGAACAGTTTTAAATGTTTATCGCCCGTTACGGTACGGCAGTACAGAGGAAAAGTGGAAAGAGTACGAAAGACAAAAGTGAATATGGTTAATCTGCAGACAGGAGGTATGAGCCATTGGACAGCATAGGTTAGGAGCGGGTATTAGTCGTAGTGATTGATACCCGCTTCTGTTTTGTGCACAGGCCGGTGCTCTGTACGACCTGATTTTGTCGGTTTTGGTATTTTTGTGTGGAAAAATTCAGCCAGATAGGTTATGATATCATAGAATATGATATCATATATATTGTGTGCAGGGAGAGTTTTGATGGGAAAGAAGAGAGATTTAAAGAAAGAGATTGACGACAACGAAAGAAAAATATATAGGAGAAAAAGGAGGATACGCAACCAGATTATTGCATATATAGTGGTTGTGATATTTTTTGCTGTCGTTATTGTGGGAGCAGTGTCGGGGATACGTGTGCTGACGAAGATGATTTCGGAGAAAAAGCAGGCGGATGAACTGGCAGATCAGTTGGAAGAGATGGAGAATGAGGAGGGGGGCATCGTAGAGCCGCCGGTTTATGTGGAGACGCCGCAGGAGGATGTGGACTGGCTGGAGGAGCGGGTGACTGCGTCCATAGAAAATATGTCTTTGGAGGATAAGGTGGCGGGCCTGTTTATCATAACGCCGGAGGCGATTACCAGTGTGTCGCAGGTGATCCAGGCGGGCGACGGGACGAAAGAGGCGCTGGACAAGTATCCGGTAGGCGGTTTCGTATATTTTGAGCAGAATATTATAGATAGGGAGCAGTTTACGCAGATGCTTTCCAATACGGTTGGGATGAGGCCGGAATATCCGATGTTCCTGGCGGTGGATGAGGAAGGCGGAGAGGTAAGGCGTATAGGGAAGAGCAGCATTGAGGTGGAGGAAATAGGCGATATGGCGGACATCGGTGCCGAAGGGGATACGATGAAAGCCTATGAGGCAGGAAGGTCGATTGGTTTCTATTTAAATGAGCTGGGATTGAACCTTGATTTTGCCCCGGTGGCGGATGTCGTGGCGGATCCGGCACAGTCGCCGCTTGGGAAGCGTTCTTTCGGAAGCGATCCGGCAGTGGCAGGGGATATGGCCGCCGCTACGGTAAACGGGCTCCAGGAGATGGGGGTCAGCGCCTGCCTGAAACACTTTCCGGGGATCGGATCTGTGGCTGAGGACAGCCATGAGGGTATGGCTATTCTGGAGAAAAACCTGGATGAGCTGAGGGCTGCGGAGTTTCCCGCTTTTCAGGCGGGGATAGAGGCCGGGGCAAATTTTGTTATGGTGAGCCACGTTTCGGCGCCGAATATTGTAGGGGATAATACGCCGTGCTCTTTGTCGGAAGAGGTGGTGACGAATTTACTGCGGGGAGAATTGGGCTATAACGGGATTGTTATCACGGATGCCATGAATATGGGCGCTATTACGGAGTACTATTCGGCGGGGGATGCCGCAGTCCAGGCATTGAAGGCCGGGGCGGATATGATTTTGATGCCGGAGGATTTTGAGCAGGCGTACCAGGGGGTGCTGCATGCAGTACAGGAGGGCGTTATCGCCGAAGAACGTGTCAATGAGTCGCTGAAGAGGATTTACCGGATCAAATTTAAGGAATGGGTGGATTCGGAAGGGAATATTGTGGATGCGCCGGACGGGGAAAGCGCCGGGCCGGAGGCAGGGGACGGAAATGCAGCGGAAGGTGCAGGAGACGGTACAGAGGCAGAAGGAGAGGGCGCAGGAGACGGCGCAAATGCAGAAGGGGACGGCGCAGGGGCAGGCGGCGGAGGGGAATAAGAATAAAGGGGCGGCCGGGTGTCCTGTTTCAGGAGTTCAGTTCATTGCGTTTACGGACAATGAGCTGTTCCAGTTCATCCAGCTCCTTCAGGCTGGCCTGTTTGTCCAAACCCTGCAGGAAGGTATCCAGAAGTTCGGAGGTTGTTAATGTCTGGCGGTTTTTCGGGGTAAAGTTGGCAGTCAGCATGTCCAGCTCATATTCATTTCTGGTGATTGTGGGTTGGAAAATCCTAGCAAATGTGGTGCCGTTCCTTACAAAATCTACCACTTCCACTAATTTTTTCTCCGTTAATTTTCTTATTGCGGTATGTACGGTGGAGATGCTTAATCCGTTGCCGACCATCTCCGATGCCATCAGGGGCTTTCCGGCATCCCACATGAGATATATAATTTCGGTTTCGCGGATTGTTAAATGGTATTTACCGGGTTTTGTTTTCATGATATCCCTTTCTTTGTTTTATCTCCATATGTAAGGATCTGCCGCAGGATTATTATGAAAGCTTTCGCTTCCACAGTAAGGATGGCCATGCGGCCCGTCAAACGGCAGGCTGGTCATGATGGAAGTTTACTGTGAAAGCCTTCGCTTCCATAGTAAGGATGGCCATGCGGCCCGTCAGACGGCAGGCTGCGTATGAACCACATTTTGGAGTAATTCCTATAATATAAAAAAACAATCCACATGACGGTATGGGTTGTTCTTTTATAAAAACCTTTATTCGTATATGTCAATGATTAATCCATCTTATTAACAGCCTGTGCGAGACGGGATACTTTACGGGAAGCAGTATTCTTATGATATACTCCCTTGGAAGCAGCTTTGTCAATCGCGGAAGTGGCAGCTAATAATGCAGCGGAAGCAGCAGCTTTATCGTTTGCATCTATAGCGGCATGTACTTTCTTGAATGCTGTTTTAACGCCTGATTTAATCGATTTGTTTCTGTCTGCCCTTTTTTTGTTTACCAATACTCTCTTTTTTGCAGATTTGATGTTAGCCAAGACTTGCACCTCCTATCGTATTCGGATTTTACGTGGGCCGCTAAAAAGGACACGGACGTTTTAACGGTAACACACGTATATTATTGTAAAATAAGAGCTTGTGTATGTCAATACATATTTTATTTATTTTTGCAAAAAATAGGTAACAGATTGCTGTTTCCATTGTAGGCAATATGGAAGTATTTAGCACAAAGGTTTGTACTTGCATAGATTAAACAAAGAAAAGGTTTGGGAGTGGACAGATGAGTTGTTTTCGGGTAAGGACGGATCTGGCTTTGGAGGCCAGGGAAGGCATGGGAGACGCGCAGGAAGAGATCCGGGGAGTCAGCGTGGAGGAAAGCTTCGATGAGGAAAATGAGATACGCGTGACCAGGGTAGTGATTGAGACGAAAAACGGGGCAAAAGCCATGGGTAAGCCGATGGGGGTCTATATTACCCTGGAGGCGCCGGGCATGATAGAGCCGGAAGAGGATTATCACCAGGAGATTTCCGCGGCACTGGCAAAGCAGTTGAAAAGTATTATCCCTAACGCGGAAAAGGAGCAGTCTATTTTGGTGGTGGGGCTGGGGAACAGGGATGTGACGGCGGATGCGCTGGGGCCGCATGTGGCGGATAATCTGTTTGTGACGCGGCATGTGGTAAAGGAATACGGAAAGGCCGCGTATAATAAGTCACGGATGCATATGGTGAGCAGTATCGTGCCCGGTGTCATGGCTAAGACCGGGATGGAGAGCGCGGAAATCATACGCGGTGTGGTGGAGCAGACAAAGCCCGATGTGGTTATCGTAGTGGATGCACTGGCCGCCCGGAGCACGAAGAGGCTCAACCGGACGATACAAATAACGAATACAGGCATCCATCCCGGCTCCGGTGTGGGGAATCACCGGAATGCCCTGACGGAGGAAAGCCTCCATGTGCCGGTGATCGCCATAGGGGTGCCTACGGTAGTGGATGCGGCGACGATTGTGAACGATGCCACATCAGGCAGGATGCCGGGGAACCTGACGGAACTGAATAATATGTATGTGACGAGCAAGGATGTGGATTATCAGGTCAAGCAGATCAGCCATATTATTTGTGATGCCATCAATGATGCGCTGGAACTTTAAAGCGCATCGGGCGGTTTAGGCGGGAGCGGGCTGGGGGAAGGGGTTGGAATGAAAGGCGTTTTTCCGGCATATAATGGTTCAGGGCATGTTCAGGGCGTTTTACAGTGTGCCCGGCAGCAGAGAGGTGAGACAGTTGTATTCCGGAAATGGCAGACGTTGGGAAAAAATGAAACGTAAGGCGATAAGGGGCGGTGCGGCAGCTTTGGCCGGAGTGGTGTTTTTGTGTGCCATGGCCGGGGCCTTATCCGGAGGGGCAGAAAAGGAAGAAGGACGCCTTTGGAGAAAAGTATTTTCGTGGGCGCAGGGCGAGACAAAGAGGACATACCTGCCTGTTTTTGCTTTTGTGGAAGAAGAGACAGGCAGGCCTGCGGAGCCGGTGTATATTTTACGTGATTTCCTGCTTTCCGCCATGCCGCTGTACCGATACAGCGAAGCGCAGGGGCAGGGAAGCGTAAGCATAGAAGATGAGGATACTTATGACCTGCTGATCCGGCAGGAGGGTATGGATGAGGAGTTCAAGGACGTGGAAGAGGACGGTTTGGAATATAAGGAAGATGCGCTCCATATAGACGGGGATTTGCAGAATGCCATGTTAAAGGAGAACCGTTTACATAATGAAGATGGGGAAGAGGAGCCGGCGGAAGGGACGGACGGAGACAGGGAAACGGAGGAGGGAAAGGAGACGGGAAAGGAGACGGAAAAAGAAGCGGAAGAGGAAAAGGAAAGGGAGGCAGGGCAGACGGAGCCGGAAGCCGAGCTCCGGGAAGAAAACGGAGGATTTTGCAGGGCAGCGGAGAAAAGTTACCAGTATCAGTGGGACGGAATCAGGGAATACGAGGATATTGTGTCCGCTTTTTATGCCATTGATAATACGACAAGTATCACGGATGCGCAGTTGAACCTGGAAAATCTGCTCGGGAGGGATGTAAGCCTGGAAAAAGGGGGAGAAGAGCCGCAGATACTGATTTACCATACGCATTCGCAGGAAGGGTTCGCGGATTCCGTGGCCGGGGATTCTTCCACAACCATCGTGGGGGCGGGGGAGTATCTGGCACAGATCCTGAGGGAACAGTATGGTTTCCGGGTTTTGCACCATACCGGGGAGTATGACGTGGCGGCGAGGGATTATGCCTATTCCAATGCGCTGCCTGCTTTGGAACAGTTATTGGCGGAGAACCCGTCTATAGAAGTGGTTATCGATCTGCACAGGGACGCCGTGCCGGAAGGGAAGAAGCTGATGGTGGAACTGCAGGGGCGGCCTACGGCACAGTTTATGTTTTTTAACGGGCTGAGCAGGACGAGGCAGAACGGGGATATCGATTATCTGGAAAATCCTTATGTGAATGATAATCTCGCATTTTCTTTTCAGGCACAGGTGGCGTGCAACGAGTATTATCCGGGGCTGGCCAGGAGGATTTATCTGAAGGCATACCGGTATAATCTGCATCTGCGGGCCAGGAGTATGCTGATAGAGCTGGGGGCGCAGACAAACACGAGGGAGGAGATATGGAATGCCTGTGAGCCGTTGGCGCATGTGATTGCGAAGGTGCTGAGCGGAGAAACCGGCGACGAGGCCAGGGAGGCGGCGGGAGTGGGGCTGGCGGAGTGACGGCCTGCTACAGAGCGCGGATATCGGGGGCTGTCCGGGGCATAGGGCATAAATAGTGGAATTTTTACAAAGAAAACTGCTTTTGGCTGCAGAAATTGAAAAAAATGACAAAAAATATAATGAAAATATAAATATCCTAAAAAAAATCCATAAAAAACTAAAAATTTTCACTGTTCAAACAGGCGGGTTTACTGTAAAATATAACTAACAATATTGTTGCATATCTTAAAGAGCGAAAGGAGAAAATAAGATTATGTCCAGTAAACCTTTGGAAGAAAACGGTGTTCACCGCGCCAAAATGTGGGAAATCGCATTTTATGCGCTGAATAACACCTCCACCAATGCGTATATGATGTTGGTTGGTTCCATCTCTTATTTCCTTGTCGGTATCGTTGGGATTGGGGCTGTCCTGGCCGGTTCCATCGTTACTATCATGAGGATATGGGATGGCGTTACAGACCCGTTTGTTGGTATGGTAGTCGATAATACAAACACGAAATTCGGGAAAAACAGGCCGTTTATTGTGCTAGGCCAGGTGATTCTGTTCGGAATGACATTCTGTATGTTCCGCGTTATCCCCCTGATTCCTACCGGGGGACGTTTTATTGCATTTATTATAATTTATATGATTTACATAGTTGGTTATACCTGCCAGTGCGTTGTTACCAAGTCCGCACAGAGCTGTCTGACCAACGACCCGGAGCAGCGCCCTATTTTCTCAATGTTTGACTCCGTATATAACATTTTGCTGATGAGCCTGTTCTGGCCGGTATTCCTGTCCAGTACGCTGCTCCCGAACTATACGCTGACCAGCGCTACGGCGGCGGATAAGATTGCAAAGCTTGTGGCGCAGAACCCGAGCCTGGCAAATGTCATCACAGAGTCTGACGGAGTCCAGGTATTGTCCGGTTTCTATAATCCGGAGATGTGGTGCTTTATGCAGCTTATTGTAGGGCTTATGGCGGCTGTCTTTGCAGTATGTGCCATCATCGGCCTGTCCCGTAAGGATAACGTGAAGTATTTTGGTACCGGTAAAGCACAGAAGGTTTCTTTCCGGGATTACGCGGATGTGCTTGCACATAACCGCGGCATCCAGATGCTGGTGGTAGCTGCTTCTTCCGATAAACTGGCTATGAGCTGTACTTCCAGTGCGGCAGTGACGATGTCCCTTTACGGTATTATTTTAGGGAACTTTGCATTGAACGGTTCCGTATCGGCCATTACATCCATACCGGTTGCGCTGATTGGTATTTTTGGTATCGGCAAGATCGCACGTAAGATGGGCCAGAAGAAGTGCCTTATGGTCGGGACTTACGGGGCGCTTGTAACCGCAGTCCTGTTAGGATTGCTGATTGTTATGGGACATGGCGGCGGCGCTGCATGGCCGACCTTCTCCCTTACAAAGCCCGAGACTTATGCGAACCTGTTTAAGGGGGCTAACTGGAGCCTGTTCGGTGTAGCGTTTATCCTGCTTTATATTTTTATGAAGGGATTTTCACAGCTTTCCGGCAGTATCGTTATCCCTATGACGGCGGACTGTGCCGATTATGAAGTTTACCGCAGTGGCCGTTACGTGCCGGGCCTGATGGGAACATTGTTTTCCTTTGTTGATAAGCTGATTTCTTCGCTGGCTGCTACAATCGTTGCGATGGTTTATGCGGTAATTGGTTATACCGATACGCTGCCTACGGAAGGTGATCCTTATTCCGTTGGGATTGTAGTATGTACGCTTGTCTGCTTCCTCGGTATGCCTGCTATCGGATGGATTCTGAATGTGGTTGCTATGAAGTTCTATCCGCTGACGAAAGAGAAAATGGCCGAGATCCAGGATGAAGTGGCACGTATTAAGGCAAAAGCATAACGGTAAAGGTATAGTGGAAAATATGGATACCTGAAGTAATATTATCTCCGCAGGTTCGCGGTATTTGCGGTATTGGCCCGCAGGTATCGGAGCCTGCGGGGTTATATTATGCAGGCTTTTCCGTCAAAACTGTCAAAGGGGAAAAAGAGGTAAAAAGGAGCAGGGGAACGTCCGAACGGTGATTGCCCCGGAGGTGTTTAAATGGCAAAGGGAAAAAACAGGAAAAAAAATACGGGGGGGAATCAGGCAGGGGCATCGGCTCCGGTTATGTCCCGGGAGGATATGGGGAATGGGCAGAAGAGCCTGACGGATCTGGATTATGAACTGCAGGCAGCCCAGCGGGCAGCCGGAATGAGGGAAAATACTTATGGTGTCTGGGGGCCGATCTGGCGTTTCATGACATGGTATGACAGCAAGAAAGTCCCCCATACATTTAAAAAGAAGGTATACATGTATCTCATGCTGTTCACGGGCTGGTTCGGAGGGCATCGCTGGTATCAGGGGCGGCGTATCCTGGCATTGTGTGAAACACTGCTTTTCTGGACAGGGATACCGCTGATTATGCTTGTGACGGATTTTATGGAAGTTTTTCCTCTAAAGGCGGATGAAAACGGATATATAACAATGAAATGAATGTTAATAGGAGTATATGGATTATGGCAAAGAAGGCTTCTGATAATGTAAAGAAATACAGTAATCCGGGCGGGCCGGAGATTGGCGCGGTATCCCGCCGTGTTATTGAAAAGGACGGATTATTTTTTAAAGATATTGACGGCAGCGGTGAGGTGACTGCGGTGAATGACTGGCGGCTTCCGGCGGAGGAACGTGCGCGGGCCTATGTGAAAGTGCTGACCGTAAAGGAAAAGATTGCGCAGCTTTTTATTTCGGACTGGCGGATGGGCAAGTATCCGACGGCAAGCCCTATGAGCCCGAAAAATGAGAATATTGTGCTGGATGAATCGGGAACACTGGATGACGGGGAGATCCGCAATAAGACGATATTCGGGGAACAGTATCTGCCCGGGACAACGAAGCTGATTAAGGAGTGGTTTAACCGCCATCTGATTCTTAGGGCAAACCCGTCGCCGGATGATTTGGCGGACTGGCTGAACCAGCTCCACGCCGTGGCTGAGGAGTGTGAGCATTTGGTGCCGGTGCAGGTTATGTCAAATTCACGGAATGAAAATGGGGAAGTGGTGTTCGGCATGAATGATGCATCCGGGGTATTTGCGACCTGGCCGGGTACTTTGGGGATTGCGGCGGCGGTCAAAGGCACCGGGGATATGGGGATCGTGGATGATTTTGCGGACTGTATCCGCCGGGAGTGGAATGCGGCCGGTTTGAAAAAAGGATATATGTATATGGCGGACTGTGTGACGGATCCGCGCTGGCAGCGTTCTTTCGGCACGTTTGGTGAGGAACCGGCGTTGATCACGGAAATATTTGAGCATTTGATTCCGGGAATCCAGGGCAGCGAAGAGGGAGTGACGCCGGAAGGGGTTTCCGTGACGGTGAAGCATTTTCCGGGCGGCGGCGCCAGGGAGAACGGGTTCGACCCGCATTACGCGGCAGGGCAGTGGAATGTCTATGCCACACCGGGAAGTCTGCAGAAGTACCATCTCCCGGCTTTTTATCCGGCTGTTAAGTACAATGCGGCTTCCATTATGCCTTATTATTCCAAACCTGCTGCGGAAAAAAGCGCACCCCAGGCTGACAGCGACGGGAAGGAAATCCGTCTGGATCCTTATGGTTTTGCTTACAATAAGGTGTTTATCAACGATATCCTGCGCGGGCAGATGGGATTCAAGGGATATATCAATTCCGATACCGGTATTGTCCACAATATGAGCTGGGGCGTGGAGATGCTTGATATCCCGGAGCGTATCGGTTTTGCGGTGACGCAGTCGGGCGTGGATGTAATCAGCGGCCTGTTTGACAATGAAGCGGGAATGGAAGCTTATGAGCGTGCTTCCAACGGTTATTACGATACTCATGAGCTTCCGGAGGGCATCCGGAAAGAGGATGTCGTCCTCACGGATGAAAGCCTGGATCGGGCCGTAACCCGTACATTGACGGAATTATTCCGGCAGGGGATGTTCGAGCAGCCTTATGCCGACCCGAAGAAGGCCGTAGCCGTTGTGGCGGATCAGGCAGACTGGGAGAAGGCAGCCAAAGTACACCGCCAGAGCGTTGTTTTGCTGAAAAATGACGGGGTGCTGCCTTTGACGGCGGAGAAGCTGGCAGGGAAGAAGGTATATGCGGAAGCTTTCAATAAGAAAGCGGAAGCGGGTGAAGCGGCGACAAAGGCGCTGCGGGAAATGTTGCAGGATATGGAACTGACAGAAGATCCTGCGAAAGCGGATTACTGCATTCTGATGGTAAGTCCTTCTTCCGGGGAATATTTTAATGCAACAATGGGGTATCTGGAACTGGATATCTGTGAGGATAAGGAAGTATGCAATGTGACGGAGGACGGTAAACCTTCCGCCGAGACGCACCGTGAGACGACGCTTTCCGGCGCGAACCGGATAGCGGGGATAGCGGAAGCTGTCCATGCAAACGGGGGGAAAGTGATTGCCAATATCAATATTCCTCTTGCATGGGAAGTCGGGAATGTAGAGAGGAATGCGGATGCTTTGACAGTCGGGTTTGATACGTATCCGTCTGCAACGCTGGATGTGATGTTCGGGCGTTTTGCGCCGGCAGGCAGGCTGCCGATTACTTTGCCGAAGGGTGATGAAGTGCTGGCAGTAAATGCGGACGGTGTCTGCATCAGCCCTAATGATGTGCCGGGATATGACAAAGACCAGTATATGCCGGAATCCCTTAAGGATGAGAACGGGAAGGCGTATGCTTACCGGGATGCGGCGGGGAATTATTATGAACTGGGCTTTGGGCTGAAATACGAATAAACTGCCTGTCCGGCAGGGGCGCGGGCAGATGTGCATAAAAAGAGCGGGATATCGGAAGATATCCCGCTCCTTTTATGCACAGGGGTGCGTAGGGAAATTAGCAGCTTTGCTGCACGCACCCCGCGCGGCGAGTAGGGGGAAAAGCATCCCTCATTCGGGACAAACTTCTCACAAACTGAGGCGCACATTTGGCAATAAGCAGATTTTAAACAGGCTCTAAATTATGACAGGCATGGAGGAAGATTATTAAAAAGACTTGACAACTAATTAAAGTAAGTTTATACTAATCATATTGATAAATGAAATTAAGAATCAAATTCAATTAATTAGTTTCATGACATTTTTATACTTTATAGAAAGAGGGTGGTTTATGATGCCATTGACAATGGTAAATGCCGGGGAGCCTAATGTGATATGTAAAGTCGGCGGGCGCGAGGAAACAAAGAAATTCCTTGAAAATCTTGGTTTTGTAACAGGAGGGACTGTCACTGTCATAACGCAGATGGATGGGAATGTGATAGTGAGTGTTAAGGACTCCAGAGTGGCCATAGGCAAGGATATGGCGAATAAAATTATGGTAGGATGATTGCGGTTAAAGGTAAGAGTGCTATGGGTAAAGGTGAAGGAAAAGGAGAGGGAAAATGAAAACATTGAAGGAGATCCCTTGCGGGAACACAGTGAAAGTAGCCAGGCTGGATGGGAACGGCCCTGTGAAGAGACGCATTATGGACATGGGCATTACAAAAGGGGTTGAGGTCTTTGTAAGGAAGGTGGCGCCGCTTGGGGATCCGGTTGAGGTAATGGTCAGGGGATACGAACTGTCACTGCGCAAGGCGGATGCGGAAATGATAATAGTGGAATAAGAAAATAAAAGCCATAAGGCGGAAAGAGGCGGGATATGTCAGTAAAAATTGCATTAGCAGGTAATCCTAACTGCGGTAAGACTACACTGTTTAATGCGCTTACCGGTTCCAATCAGTTTGTAGGGAACTGGCCGGGCGTTACGGTGGAGAAAAAGGAGGGGAAGTTAAAGGGGGATAAGGATGTCACGATTATGGATCTTCCGGGGATTTACTCCCTGTCTCCTTATACATTGGAGGAAGTAGTGGCGAGAAATTACCTGCTGAACGAAAGGCCGGATGTTATACTTAATATCGTGGATGGGACGAATATGGAAAGGAATCTGTATTTAAGCACCCAGTTAATGGAGCTGGGGATACCGGTAGTGATGGCAGTCAATATGATGGATCTCGTGGAAAAGAACGGGGATAAGATACATATCGATAAGCTGGGGGAAAAACTGGGCTGTGAGGCAGTGGAGATTTCTGCGTTAAAAGGAACCGGCATCGGGGAGGCGGTGGGAAAAGCAGTGGCGTTGGCAAAAAAGCCCGGTTTGCCTGTTCCTGTCCATAGGTTTACGCCCGCAGTGGAGGAAGTGATCGGGGAGGCGGAAGCAAAGCTTGGCGCTGCCGGGAAGGAAGGGCAGAAGCGTTTCCTTGCGATCAAACTGTTGGAAGGCGATGGCAAAATAGCGGCACAGATGCAGGGAGCGCCTGATGTTTCGGAGGAGAGGAAGAAGCTGGAAGGGCTGATGGAGGATGATGCGGAGAGCATTATTACCAATGAGAGATATGTATACATTTCTTCCATAATAGGGGAGTGCATCAGCAAAGGGAAGAAGGGGGGGATGGGCATATCCGATAAGATCGACCGGATTGTAACGGACCGTTTCCTTGCGCTGCCGATTTTTGCTTTGGTGATGTGGTTTGTTTATTATATTTCCGTTTCTACCGTCGGGACATGGGCCACGGATTGGGCGAATGACGGGGTATTCGGCGACGGGTGGAGTTTGTTTGGGCTGGAGATCCCGGGAATCCCGGTGTTTGTGGGAACGGCGCTGGAAGCAATCGGATGCGCAGATTGGTTGTCAGGACTGGTTTTGGATGGTATAGTAGCAGGTGTAGGCGCTGTGCTGGGATTCGTCCCTCAGATGCTGGTATTGTTTATATTCCTTGCATTTTTGGAGAGCTGCGGGTATATGGCGCGGGTCGCGTTCATCATGGACAGGATTTTCAGGAAGTTTGGATTGTCAGGCAAATCCTTTATCCCGATGCTGATTGGGACCGGGTGCGGCGTGCCTGGCGTCATGGCGTCGCGCACAATCGAAAACGACCGCGACAGGAAAATGACGGTTATGACGACCACATTTATTCCCTGCGGTGCAAAGCTGCCGATTATAGCTTTGATCGCGGGCGCACTGTTCGGCGGTGCATCCTGGGTGGCGCCCAGCGCGTATTTTGTGGGGATTGCGGCAATTATCTGCTCCGGCATTATCTTAAAGAAGACAAAAATGTTTGCAGGGGATCCGGCCCCTTTTGTCATGGAACTTCCGGCTTATCATATGCCTACGGTATCCAATGTACTCCGGAGCATGTGGGAGAGGGGCTGGTCTTTTATTAAGAAGGCGGGGACCATCATATTGCTTTCCACGATTGTGATCTGGTTTACCACGTATTTTGGCTTTGTGGACGGGCAATTCCGGATGCTGGAGGATATGGAAATTGACCATAGCATCCTGGCGGCAGCCGGGAACGGATTAAGCTGGCTGTTTATCCCTCTCGGATGGGGGGACTGGAAATCCGCGGTTGCGGCGATTACCGGTTTGGCCGCGAAGGAAAATGTGGTAGGCACGTTCGGCATCCTCTTCGGGTTTGCGGAAGTAGCGGAGGACGGGACGGAAGTGTGGGGCGCATTAGCCGGGAGCATGACGGCGGCAGCGGCTTATTCCTTCCTTGTATTTAACCTTTTGTGCGCACCCTGCTTTGCGGCAATGGGGGCGATTAAGCGTGAGATGAACAATGTGAAATGGTTCTGGTTTGCGATAGGATACCAGACATTGCTTGCATATGCCGTATCTCTGTGTGTATATCAGATTGGTACACTGTTTACGGGAGGCGGCTTTGGCTTATGGACGGCAGCGGCATTCCTGCTCATTATCGGATTCTCCTATCTGCTGTTGCGGCCTTATAAGGAAAGCGATACATTAAGGGTGGACAGGAAAGTCATGGAAAGAATGGCAGCCGCCAAATAAGGGACTTAGGGGACTGCCGCAAATAACTTATACCTACGGCAGGGGAATACGTTAAGTTAGGAACTGTATGTAAATAACCTATGCCATTTGCTGGTCTTTTTCTCCGATAGCAAGTTACTACGTAACTGCCCAAAATCAGTTACATAGCCCTAAGGAATCCACCATTCTGATACCCCCTTAGGGCAAAGCCCGCTATGCGCCCGATTTTGGGTAATTACGTAGTAATTTTGCACACTCAGAGAAAAATCCTGCGCAACTGTCACAGGTTATTTACATACAGTTCCTTATTTTGCGGCAGGTGAAAAAGTGAGCTGGCTTAAAATCATGAAATCAGGGAAAGGAGGATAATCGGATGGGGACGTTGGTAGTTGGATTGCTTTTAGGGGGAATAGTTGCTTTTATAATCAGAGGGATGGCCAGGGATAAGAAAAACGGCAAATCCGTCCAATGCGGCGGCGACTGCCGGCATTGCGGGGGCCATTGCCATTAAAGGAGATCCCTTTTTTTTATTGATAATCCCTCCGTTTTCTGCTATGATGGAGAAGGGATAAAATCTCGCAAAACGGTGAACGGTTTCACCGTGTACAGATGGTGAAAATGAGATTTTAAACAGGCTCTTATGAAGCCGGTACGATATCGAGGGTACTCATCGAAATATATGGAGGGTAAGGAAATGACAGAACAGGAAAAAATGAAAAAGGGGTTTATCTGGAAAGACGATGACGAAAATATGGCCTTGCAGGCGGAGACGAAGGGCCTGGTGAGGAAATTCAATACCCTGCCGCCGGAAGACATGGAAGGCCGTGCGGCGCTCTTAAAAGATATTTTCGGCCATGCGGGGGAAAATGTGTGGATAGTGCCTCCCCTTACCGTCGCGGTGGGGAAATATGTATCAATCGGGGAGGGGACTTATGCGAATATGAATCTGACCCTGATTGACGACTGGGAAATAACCATCGGGAAAAATGTCCTTATAGGCCCGAATGTAACGCTGTGCACGACCGGGCATGCGATCCACCCCGAACACCGCGGCGACGGCATGTATTCTTTTCCCATTACAGTCGGGGATAATGTATGGCTAGGGGCAAATGTCATCGTCCTCCCGGGCGTGACAATCGGGGAAAACTCCGTAATCGGGGCAGGTTCCGTTGTGACGAAGGATATTCCCGCGAATGTCATCGCATTTGGGAGCCCGTGTAAAGTATACCGGGAAATCAATGAGCACGATGCGGAATATTACTTTAAGGACAGGCGGTTTGACGAACAGCCGGAATAAAGGTAAGGGACGGCATATTGCCGCCCGTACTTTGACGGGCGGCAGCCTGCTATAGGCTCCGGCGCTTTTGTTTCCGGTCAATGTCAAGTTGCCTGCACATATTTTTTACCGTGTACCGGTAAACGAGGAAGTATATCCCGGCAATGGCGGCGAGGATAAGGAGGCATACGGCCATCCCGCCGATTTCCCCGGCAGTCAGTTTCCCGTCGTTTGCGTACATAAGGAGCAGGTACAGGAGGTACATGGCGGACATGCCCACGGCGGCGGGAATCAGGAATACCGGTCCTGCCTGCCCGCGGATTTCCTGGATAAGGAACCCGGGGGATGCGCCGAGCCGTTTCAGGTCGTCGAATACATAACGGTTGTTGAGCAGGATAGTCATACAGCGTGTATAACTGATGACCATAGCCGCCAGGGAGCAGATGATGGCGATAAAAAGGAACATCATCAGGAACACCGAAAAGGTTCTGGTAAAATCGGTCTGATCCAGTATCCTGATTTTGGGCATATATTTCCAAAAGCTCCGGAATTCGCTTGTGTCCGGTTCCGAAAAGCTGATTCTGGTCATATCGGGGGTGTCTCCCCAGTAAACTTCCCCTTTCTGGTTTTTGTAATATTTTTCCACACGGTCATAATAAGACGGCATTTCGCATTCCGGGCCGAAGGAGGAAATCAGGGTGCAGAAAAAATCCCGGGCAAATTCGTAACTGTCCCCGCCTTCCATGTTGAAAACGGCAGCGGTGCCCGTCCAGTCCGGGGTAAGCCCGGCGGCAATGGTTTCATAGTCTTCGTTGTTTAACACATAATAGCCTCTGGTGTCTGCCAGGAAATCATAGTGCGCATATCCCGCAAAGCTGACGGGAAGGGTTTGGAAAGTAACCATATTTGTGAGGGTGGATGCGGTCAGGTTCAGAAAATAGGTATTTGTCTCGTCTGTGTTGGAGATTGCCATATAACTGCCTTTTTCCACGGATATTTTTTCACCGGTGAGAGTTTCATAGGAGCTTTCCGGGAAAAATTTTGCTTCATTGAGCAGGGGGATCCGTTCGTAGTGGAAGGAACGCCCTTCATCCTCTACCTCGGTTATGCCGTCCATTGCAAGCGATACGTAAGGGGCATTATTAAAATCCCGGATGGCAAGGCTGTATTTTGCCGCAAGGGCGGCAATTTCTTCTTTTCCGGGGATGGACTGATCCGTCCGGTAATGGTAAAAATAATCGTAAGGGCGGGCGTTTACCTCCATGGCCTGGCCTACGCTCAGCATGGGGATGTAGAAGATGCCGAAAACGCTGCCGCCGATCAGCACCGTGCTTACCAGCAGGTTGTTTACCGTTTGTTTTCCCTGAAATTTCATCATGCTTCTGGCAATGAGGTTTTTGTAGGGATGTTTTTTGCGGGAACGCCAGCCGTAAACGACTGTGTGCAGCATAATCATATAGAGGCCGACAAAAACAGGAGCGTATAAAAGGTTGATCCATGCCGTCGGGTAGGCGCTGAACAGTTTCATGTAGGCGGCGGGGGCAATATATCCAAGGGCGGCTCCGGCAAGAAGCAGGAGAATGCCCGCAGGCCCGCACCATGTGCCGGGTTCTTTAACCGGCTCATTCCGGTGTTCTTCATGCATGATTTCCATGATATTCGTCCGTTTCAGGCAGCGGTAAGCATTCAGGCAGGAAAAGCCGATCACGATTACGAAAAACGCGGCGGACAGGTACAGGCACCGGAAGTCAATCGTCAGGATCATCTGTGTGCTGTCTGTGAGGAAGAGCCGAAAGCTGTTCCACAAAATCAGGATAAAGGGGAAGCCTGCCAGGATTCCCGCAAAGGATGAGACGGCGCTCAGTGTAAAGACTTCACGGATCAGGCCCGGAAGGAGGCGGCGGCCGGAAGCCCCCAGCGCCATAAGCGTTCCCAGTTGTTTTGCCTTTTTACGGAAAAAGAGGTTGGAGGCATATATAGTAAATACGACGCAGCCAAAGAGCGCCAGCACAAAGATGGCGACCATTTGTTTGCGGCTGTCGCCGCCTTCCGGAAAAACCTCAAGTACGGTAGGGGAGAACATCATGGCAGAATATGCGGTTATCAGCAATAGGGAAATAAAATTGCAGAACAGGTAAAGTACGGCTTGTTTCCGGTCTGTTTTCTGCAGTTGTTTCTCCAGGCTTTTCAGAGTCGTCATTTTGTATCCCTCCTTTCGGCGCTGCCGGGGGTTTCTGTGCCCGCACCGATGTGCGCGGGGGCTTTGTTTTCGGTGCCGCCGTTGTAGTTTCTGCTGCCGGGATCGATGTGCGCAGGAGCGTTGCTTTCGGTATTGTTGTCGTAGTTTCTGCTGCCGGAGGGATTATCCCCGGGCGAAGCGCTGCTCATTTCACGGATGGCGCCAAGCAGCCTGTCTTGGAAGGCGGCCTGTCTTTCCTCCCCGCGGCCATGCCCGGCTTCCAGGGTGTCGTAGACTACGCCGTCCTTGAGAAGGATGACACGGTCGCAGAAGGAAGCGGCATAGCTGTCGTGGGTTACCATAAATATGGAAGCGCCGAGTTTAGCCCTGGCGTTTTCAAAGGATTCGATAACCGCGCGGCTGGATTTGCTGTCCAGGTTCCCCGTCGGTTCGTCGGCAAGGATAAGGAGCGGCCGGTTGATCAGGCTTCTGGCGACTGCCGTCCTTTGGCGTTCCCCGCCGGAGACATCGGCCGGGTATTTCCCTGCAATATGGTCAATGCCGAAAAGGGAGAGGAGTTTGTCGGCGAGCTTTTCGGCATCTTGATCTACTTTTCCCTGGATAATCCTTGGGACAAGAATATTTTCCCTGACCGAAAGGCCGTCAAGCAGCATGAAATCCTGAAAGACAAAACCGAGTTTTTCATTGCGTACTTTTGCCAGGGCATTTTCATCCAGCCCTTTCAGTTCCTGGCCGCCTAAGGTTATGGTTCCCTGCTCAAAAGGGATGTAGCAGGAGATGCAGTTGAGCAGTGTGCTTTTCCCGGAGCCGGACGGCCCCATGACCGCTACGAACTCCTGCTTTGCAACGGAAAAGTTAATCCCTTTGAGAACAGGGTACGATTTACTGCCGCTTTGGTATGATTTGTGAAGATTTTTTACATATAACATAGTATACCTCCGGTTGGAACCTGCCCGCGGCGGCCTTTGCAGATGGACAGCGCGGGGAGCCGGGACAGGTTTTATTTATGAACATTTTGAAGTCTGATACAGTATAACAGAACAGGAGTCTGGCGGGGGATGGGGGTGTTATTTTTTGCAGCCGTGATGTAAAGTTTGGCGGAAGGGCGCGTGAATTGTAAAGTTTGGGAGGGATTTTGTAATAGTTGGGGTGTTTTAAGAATTGAATTTTAACAGGAAGAGGATTATAATCGGGTTAATAAACTGACAGGAAGAGGAGAAAATAAGGTATGATATTGGCAGAAGAAAAGTATATTTTGGACAATAAGGAGATAGTACTCCGCAGTGCAAGGCCGGATGAGGCACAGATGCTGCTTGATTATTTAAAAACCGTTACAGGTGAAACGAGATTTCTGATGTCGGAGCCTGACGAAATAAAGTACACGCAAAAAGAGGAAGAAGAGTTCATCCGGAAGCATAATGAAGCAAAGGACGGGCTTTTGGCATTGGCATTTGTTGACGGGGAGTATGCGGGAAACTGTTCTTTTGAAAGTAATGCCGGGAGCAGGAGGATAAGGCACCGCGCCGGCATAGGGATTGCGCTGTTCCAAAAATATACCGGGTTTGGCCTGGGAAGGCTTATAATGAAGAGGATTTTAACGGAAATAGAAAAGGCAGGGTTTGAACAGGCGGAACTGACGGTGGTCGGCGGTAATCACAGGGCGTATCATTTGTATGAAAGCCTGGGGTTTAAAGAGTGCGGGAGAATACCCAAAGCAAATAAATATGATGACGGGACTTACGCCGAAGATATTTTGATGGTATTGCAGTTTTAGGGTTTGTTCTGGAAAAAGGCGTTGCGGTATTTCCTGGGCATATAGCCGGTCTGCTGCCGGAATACCCTGGTAAAGTGGCTCTGGGAGCTGAAGGCGAGGATGGAACTGATTTCGGCGTACGAATAATCAGAGAACTTCAGCATGTTTTCGGCTGCTTCCATCCGCTTGGAAAGGATGTAGGCGGAGACGGAGCGGCCGGTTTCTTTTTTAAAGAGGGTTGAGAGGTAGCTTTCGTTCAGCCCTGCCTGCACTGCCAGATCCGCTATGCGGACGGGTTCATGCAGATGGTGGTAAATGTAATCAAGGCAGAGTGTGACCGGTTTGGAGTATACCTTTACTTTGTCCAGTTCTGCCATTTCTTTTGTGTAAAAGGCGAGCATATCGGCGTGCAGGGCCTTTACTTCATCTATACTTTTCAGGGAATCCATTTTCAGGATATACAGGTCGCTGATATTGTAGGCCCGTTCCGTATCCAGTCCCCCGGTAATGGCAGCGCGGCTCGCGAGGGTGGCGGACGCCACAAAAAGATATTTGATATTTCTCAGCGGGTCGTCGGAAATATGCCCGGTCAGGTTGGAGGAAAACATCCGCTTCCCTTCCTCTACGGCTTTCGGATCCCCCATCCGCAGCAGGGCATACTGGTACGTGTCTTCGGCGTGGGTATGGTGCCTGTCTCCGGTTTCCCGGTGTATAAATTCCATATATTTCAATTTTTTTTCATTCACTGCGTCTTTCATTTCCAGAGCTCCCCCCATGTATGGCATATTCCAATTTATACTGTACGCCGGGAACATTTACAGTTATGGAACAAGGTCATTAACTTAAGCGCTTTGCCCGCCCGGAACAATATGTCCCCTTTCAGGCCATCGAAAGATGCCGGCACTTAAGTTAATGACATTGTTTTGGGAAAACATAAACTCTGATTTCCGTAATATTCCTGTTTAAAAATTAACCGGCAGCGTTTTCTGTCTGCAATCACAAAATGATTATATCAAAAATCCAATGTATGTGCAATAAAAAATATAAGGTATCTGTTAAAATTACAATTGTTCAAGGGAATACAGAACAAGAGGTACAGAAGAAAGAAACAAAAAGAAAACGAAAAAATGTATAAGGAAAACAGGAACAGGCTGCGCCGGGACGGAACGTTTGAAACAGGAAGTCCGGTTATGGCAGCGGTGAAAACAGGAGGTTGGAAAGATGGCAGGATATGAAATGTTACCGATGGGAAGGAAAGCGGAATCTATTTACACGGCAATGGAGAAAAGGCGTGCGGAGGGGAAGAGGGAAATGGTTTCCGGCGGCCGCCGCAGGGACAGCGCCTTTGAAGAACACATGAGAAGGAACGGGGCGTCCAAAGCATGTTATGTATATATTAACGGGATTTCGATGCCGGTACTCAGTGCATAAGAAGGAAGGGCCTGCAGGCATGGTGCCAAAAAGCCTGCAGGCATGGCACAAAAAAGCCTGCAGGGACGGCACAAAAAAGCCTGCAGGGACGGCATGGAAAAGCCTGCAGGGACACAGATACACCTGAAGGAATCAGAAAGGAGAAGGGAAAGACTATGGATGGGATAACAAAGAATCGTTCAATGAAAGTCACGAATATGACAGAAGGGAAGCCGATACGGCTGATACTGGCATTTGCAGTCCCGCTGTTTATCGGGAATATTTTCCAGCAAATATACAGCATGGTGGATACGATGGTTGCCGGCTATAACCTTGGGGATAACGCCATTGCGGCAATCGGGGCGACTTCCGCCCTCTATGGGCTGCTGGTGGATTTTGCCTGGGGGATGAACAGCGGCTATGCCATAGTCGTCACCCAGCACTTTGGGGCGCATGACAGGACGAAGCTTAAGGAGGCGATTGCCGGTATGATGAAGCTTGATATGGCGGTTACGGCTATACTGACGGTGCTGTCCCTTGTGTTCTTAAAGCCGATGATGCGCTTCATGAATATACCGGACTCCATCTTTGCGGAGGCGTACAGTTATATCGCCATTATCTGTGCAGGAATGGTATTTACCATATGCTACAACATGTTTGCAGGTATTCTGAGGGCCGTAGGCAACAGCAGGACTTCCCTGTATTTCCTGATTTTTTCTTCCCTGCTGAATATGGGATTGGATGTGCTGTTTATCATGGTTCTGGGAATGGGGGTTGCAGGGGCGGCATTGGCAACGGTGATTGCGGAAATTGTTTCGGCAGCGCTTTGCGGTGTCTATGTATTCCGGCATTACCGGTCTGTGCTGCCCGGACGGGGGGAATTTCATGTGACAAAGGAAATGATTTCGGAATTATTTTCCCAGGGGTTTGCCATGGGCCTGATGCTTTGTGCAGTGGATATCGGTTCGGTTGTTTATCAGCGGGCCAATAACGGGCTGGGGGAAATGTTTATTTCCGCGCATACGGCATCGCGCCGTATCATCAGTATTATGATGCAGCCCCTGTCTACGATTGCTTCCGCTTCATCTACTTTCGTGGGGCAGAACTGGGGAGCGAAAAAGACAGGACGTATTAAACAGGCACTGAGACAGGTGATGGGGATGGAAATTGCATGGGGGCTGTTTGCCTGTACGATAGTGTATGTCTTTGGGGGAATGCTGGTGCGGTTTACCACTGGCACGGAAGATACCGGTATTGTGTCCAATGCCGTTATGAGCCTGCGGTGGCATCTGACGCTTTTCCCGGTACTTGGCTGCCTGCTTGCCCTGCGGACTGCCATGCAGGCCATGGGCCAAAAGAAAGCGCCTGTGATATCCAGTTGTGTGGAGCTGGGGATGAAAGCGTTTGCGGCAGTGTTCCTGATACCGCAGCTTGGCTTTTTTGGAACATGTATCACGGAGCCTGTTACATGGGTATTTATGCTGGTGTTTCTTGTGTTGGCCTTTGCGGTGCAAAACAGAAAGATGTTTGCAGAGGGCGCATGGTTTCCGGAAAGAAGGAAAAGATTTACTACGTATTAAATTTGTGATACAATTATACCATAAATTTGACACGGAGGTGTTCCAATGATAATGAAAGCATCCGCGGCGCTGCGTAAGGATTATGCATCCCTTTCCAATACAATATATAGTACCAAAAACGGAGAAGGGGATTTGGTGCTTATGAGTATAGACGCCTTAGAAAAAATGGAACAATTGTTAATCCTATGATTTTAAAGAAACGTATACCAAAAAATTTTTATAAATTGTTCCGGACAAAGAATATGGATCACTATATGCTGCTGCTTCTGGCGCTCTATGAGGAAAACAACAGGGGTTATTCTTCCATGGGGCTGACTGTGGAAGAGTGCCGGGCGATTATAGCTGAGACTATGGCGAAGGCGAAGATGGAATGGATCGTGGAGCTGGAAGAGGACAGGGAAGAGGACGGAATAAACAGGATAAACGGGACGGGTTTCCCGCAGGACGGGCCGGCAGGGGGAGCCAGGGCGGGATACATGCAGGAAATACCGGGAGCAGACGGGGCGGCGGAAGCAGGGTTTGTGGATACTGCCCCGTCTGCAGTCCTGAAAAGGCTGGTTGACTGGGGATGGCTGAAGAGCGACTATGATGAGCGGCTCAACAGCTATATCCTTTCTTTTCCCGCGTACAGCCAGCTTTTTGCGGAGCTGTTCCAAAAATTAAACAGTGAGGACGACAGCAGGGAGAGGGAGAGTATCCTCTCTGTTTACAGTGCCCTTTTTACTTACCATTCCGAGGCGGAAAAAAATAATGACATATTGAAAAATGCCCTTCGGACTTCCCGGAACCTGGGGCAGCTTCTGTCCAATATGCGGGACGGCATGAGGCTCTATTTTGATGAGCTGTCCAGCCAGAAAAATTTTATCGGCATCCAGGAAGTACTGGTCAGGGAAATAAACAACAGCGACAGTAAAAGGTACGCTATCCTTACGACCACGGACAGCTTTTACCGGTACAAGGAAGCGGTGAAGGAACTGATCGGCGCAATTATCAATGACAATGAACGGCAGAAGAGGGAACTGGAGAGAAAGCAAAGATCCTGCCCGGAAGGGGCGCCTTCCCCAATGCACACGGAGCGTGCCGTCGCGGCCTGCGAAGAGGCGGATGCATTGGTTTATCAGATAGAACGGGAATTTGACGTGATCGAGCGCAAGTACAATAAGCTGATTGACCAGAAAGCCGTATTTGCAAAACGTGCCTTGGCGCGTATCCATTATATTTTGCAGGAGGGGACAAGGGAGGAGGATTCTGTCCTTAAATTTATACGGCTTCTGGGGCAGGCTCAGGATGAGGGGAAGCTTCTGGAAGAACTGGGGGACAAAATCGTGCTGACGGCACCGTTCCGTACATTCCGGGACGGCAGCCTGTATAACCGCCGGGACAGCGGCGGCAGCGTTTTTGAGCCGGCAGCGTCCGGAAGCGTACAGCAGGCAGGGGAACAGGAACTGGAGGATTTTGTCCCGAAG
This sequence comes from uncultured Lachnospiraceae bacterium, assembly GCA_947385425.1. GTDB lineage: Bacteria > Bacillota > Clostridia > Lachnospirales > Lachnospiraceae > Kineothrix. The sequence goes on from CANDKY010000063.1 coordinate 23,722, forward strand.
CCGTTGTATACGAAAAAGGAACTGGAGGGCTTCCGGCAAAAAAACACCAGGGACGGTGTTTTCGTGACGACCAAAGAGACGGTGCGGTCTGCGCAAGATCTGGAAAAGCTCTTATTCTTATGGCAGGAGATGGTGGAGACAGGAGAAGAGGACGGGGCTGTGCAGGTAGGGGGAGAGTTAAAGAGCGGGGGTTTTACTTTTTCGGAATTAAGGGGCATACCCGGGAAAAATCCGGTTTCGCAGGCAGAGGCAGAGAAGAAAGAAGGCACATAATGTTTAAATATATGGAAGAGCTGTCACAGACAGAGGCGGCGAATGTAAAAAAGACGATCCAGGATCTGTTCCGCCAGACATGCATTTTGCAGGTGAAATGCGATCCGGTGACGATGGTACAAAAGGATAACCCAAGATATCAGGTGTGCGCGAGGAACCAGGAATTCATTGCGGACTATCTTTCCGTACTTGACTGCGAGCTGATCCACGATCCCCAGGAGCATATTTTCCGGATTGCAGGGGAAGGGGCGCTGACAGAGAAACTGACGCTGTTTACCACAAAGATACTGGTCCTGTTAAAGCTTATTTACCGGGATAAGATTATGGGGGAGGGGTTAAACGCCACGGTGACGACGCTCCAGGAAATCCGGGAGTATGGCAGGAACACCAATCTGTTAAAACGTAAAGCCACCGGCCAGGAGTGGCAGGAAGCGCTTGTATTGCTAAAGACCCATCAGATGATAGAGGTGCCCGGCGCGATTGGGAACCTGGAGGACGACACGCCGGTTTATATATACAGTACCGTCAATATTTTCTGCAGTTCCGTTGCATTAAACGAACTGGTGCGGCGGTACGAAGAGCAGGAGGAAGAGGGGACTGCGGAACCGGAATAAAAAAACAGCATCCCCCCGGAAGAGCCCCAGGGAAAAAGCTGGCCATGCATTAGGGACAGCTTTTTCCCTGCCGGAAAAGGGTTCTGGAGGGGGGATGCGGAACTGGAATAAAACCGGAATAAAAAACAGCATCCCCCCGGAAGAGCCCCAGGGGAAAAGCTGGCCATGCATTAGGGACAGCTTTTTTCCTGCCGGATAAAGGGTTCTGGAGGGGGGATGCGGAACTGGAATAAAACTGGAATAAAACTGGAATAAAAAAACAGCATCCCCCCGGAAGAGCCCCAGGGAAAAAGCTGGCCATGCATTAGGGACAGCTTTTTTCCTGCCGGATAAAGGGTTCTGG
>CANDKY010000064.1 GCA_947385425.1 uncultured Lachnospiraceae bacterium
GAATGTACTGCTTCATGCTAAAATCGGAATAACTCGGAAATCGGAATAATCAATGTCGTAGACCCTGCCATCCCCATCCTCCGCACATATATCTATGGTAATAGATCGTCCATTGGACATTGGATTTTTATATTCTCTTTGCGCCACCACTTCCATCACCCTTAAATCTTTCCGCTGAAGAATAACATTTAGCAACAGCTCCGTAGCCTCTATATTCCTGTCAAACGCCATCGTCATCAGATCATCATCTAAAAGGGATAATGTATCTATTGCCTTTAGTGTTTTCTGCTGTTTTAAATCAGCCCGATTTTCCGCAGCCATCCTCTCACCTTCCTTTTCGAAATATCATATCATGGATTATGCCCTTTTTCAATCGCATTTTCTTCCCTTTCCTTTAACCTACTGTTCCGTCAAAGCTTTCGAAAGTCTTTTATATCACTTTCTGTCTATGCAAACATATCTTATTTAGAATCAAGCCAAGATTGAAACTATAGATAATGATTCTGAAACAGTTGTTTTGGACGATTACCATCTTATACCTTTTGTTCATTTATATCCCTTATATATTGTCAATTTTCTTCTATCGCCTGCACCCTTCTGTTTTTGCGGTTGTAGCTACAGACATATATCACACCTCTTCTGCTATTATAAAAGGTGAAATCCATTTCTTCCGTTATTGATATGCTTCTGCATTTTTTGTAAAACGGAACCTAAATATACGACTAAAATATCTCTGACAAAACATAAACATGATAATCCACAAAAAACGTATTATTGGAGCCTTGCCAAATTTGATAACTTCTGGCATCAGATTGCCTTTGGTTGGGAAGAATCCTCACAGGACTGTTTTAATGCTGCAATTAGGATACTACTATAGTATAACCAGATAGCAAAATCCATAATGTTAAATCAAAAAGCTTCTTAGACAAATATCATTTCCTTGTCCAAGAAGCTACCTACTTCATACAGATATTTACACTTTAAACTATATTAATAATCTTACTTAAATTAAGTTTTCCTCAACCGTAAACAATTAAAACTAAGAATAAATAAAAGCCCCCCCAAATATGGAGAAAATATTATAACCACACTAAGATCTATTCTCTATATTTGTTAGTTATCATGTCCTTTTGCATAAAATTCCCATTCACCAATCCAACATTCCTGAGTATAATTATACAAACGACGATACAAATCTCCATTTATCTCTTTAAACCTCCACTCTATAATATCAGAATGTGGCATTATTCCATCGTTAGCTGTATCAGCCATACCAACACCTTCACTTGCATATGTAACCATATTACAAGTTCCTGTCAAAGTAACTAATACTGCCATTGTTGAAATTCCTAAAAAAATCTTCTTTTTAAAAAACTTTCTAATCATCCTTATAAGCCTCCTCAAGATCAGAATAAACAGGTATATCTTTAACGCTCTCACCTTCTAATGAGTAAGATTTTCCATTAATATATATTTCATATGTCCCATCTTCATTTTCTAAATAAAAAATCTTATCATCTTCTCTTAACCCTACACTATCATCTATATCCTGCTCTGGTATATTATATGCTTCAAAACTAATTACATTTGGACAAACAGCAATCAAGCCAACCATCATTATTGACAATATTATACTCTGAACAGTCTTCTTCACACTGATGTCCAAATTATTCATCATCAACTCAATGCGTTTTGTAAGTAAAAATGTACTTTCTTTCTGAAAGCCCATTAACCATCGTTCTTCCCTTTTCTGCTTTTGCTGCTTTCTCCGTAGCTTTATCAGACAGGAAGAATATTCGAGAATATTTTCTCTGGGCATTCTGCGCATAATACTAAAGTCCACATTGATTTCCTGTGCCTGTGCAATTAGTATACATAAAACATAAGAAAAAGGATTCCACCAATAAACCGCCTTAAAAATTTCACAAAGCAATTTCAATAACAAATCGCCACGGTGATAATGTCCCATTTCATGGGCAAAAATATACTCTAATTCATTTTCCGTTACTTCTATATCCGGTATCAAAATATAGGGATGCAATATACCAAATATACACGGTGTAAGGCCCTCTTCCATGTGAGCCAACTGTACCTTTTTCTTATACCCGTATTGCTGACTCACCTTATCCAACAAACCCTTTACCTGACCATCCCTTATCTTGCCATATTTCTTTATTCTTCTGCAAATGGATATATAGGAATAGAACAAACGCGCCAAAAATATAATTGCAACGACAAGCCAAATCAGCTTCATAAGCGTCAAAATAGTCATACCGCCATAAAATTCTGTTCCTATTCTCTGCCTTAAAAATCTATATACTGACGGATAAATCTTACGAACTGCTATATTATTGGTGAGTGGTGATTCTATAGGTATCAACATTCGGCACAGGATAATCGCCATACATATCAGCAAAAATCTTGTGTCCAACTGCAAAATCACTTTATTATCCTTAAAAATAAATACCAGCAGTAAAGTAGCAATGCCACTAAACAATACAAGATTTACCAATAATGAAAAATTTGCCATGCTGTATTATCCCCCTCTTGCATCATCCCCCTTTCGAAATCCTATCCCTCTTTTCCTGGATCATCTTTTCCAGCCTGTCCAGTTCCTCTTCTGCCATATTGTTGTCCTCATCGTCCAGCAATGCCGCAACTAAATTGCATGCCGTGATATCTTTCCTGTGTTTTGCACGGAAATCGATAGATAATTTACCCATTTCAAATTTCTCCTGCGTAACGGTAGGCTGATAACACCTGCCAAAAACATTACCGCTTTTCGCAAAATCCACGACTTCTATCAGTTTCTTTCTCAGCATTCTTTTCAATGTGGTGTGTACTGTTGCCAATTTCAGTTCTTCATCTGCATCGGCTATCTCTGATGCCATCAGCGGTTTGCCGGCCTCCCACATGACATAGAGGATATCTATTTCCCTTATCGGCAGATGGTATTCATTCATTCCTTTTGCTACTCTATCCTTTTCCATTTTATCCATTCTCCATTTTCTAAAATAAAAAAGCCCCATCAAAAGGATTCCCGAACCTTTTCACAGAACTGATAATTGCCGTAAAACTCCCTTTTCATACATAATAACACACTTTGTAAAAATATGGAACCATTATTTTAAAATTTTAGTGAAAAAATTATAAATTTTCTTTCCCACCCATTATCTCCGCATAACCTTCCACTATCCCATCCAGAGGTATCCCCCATTCCCTGTCCCCTCCCATATCATGGGAAGTACCGTGTACCATAGATATCAGATTTCCGTACTGGTCAAAGACAGCCGATCCCGAATCCCCGGCTTCCTGACCGATTTTAATCTCCGTCTCTTCCTCCCCGCTTCCCCACAGGAACTCCGTTTTTTTCCTTATCAGCGCCCCTGTCAGAATCTGTTCTTCCTCGTCCTCCTGCGCCATACGCAGCAGGCCGATTTCCACTTTCTCTTCCTTAAGCCCCTTCCAATACTCCAAATCAATATGCACCGTCATTAATTCCTCCGGCAGATTCTCAGGCATATCCTTCCGGTCAACCGCCACCACGCCAACGTCATAATTTTCACTTACCCCCGCCGCCGCTCCCGGCACCCAGCTCCCGTCATAAAAGCAGACTTCCCAGTCAGCATAATCCCCCACCACATGCCTGTTTGTACATATATACACTTTATCCTCTGAAATATCCATCACAAAACCCGCGCCTGCAACATATCCTCCGCCTTCCAAACCATGCCGCAGCCGCACGGACGCAGGCTTCATATACTGCAAATTTTCCTCCAATGACATTTCATCCGAAATTCCCGTATCATATTTCCGCAGCGCCCCTACGATACGTTCCCTACGGCGGTTAATCTGCCGCGTATCTATCCACCGCTGTATCAACTCTGCATCCGCAACGATCACGTCCGCCTCTTCCTGCACCGATACCCCGCCGGAGTTTTCAACCGTATAATAGACCGGATACACGCCTTCCTCGTCATTGTTTACTGCAGAAGCGTCCGCCACGATCTGCCTGGTAAGCGTCCCGTCCTTTTCATCGGACGCGGTTATACCCTCCAGATAATCACAGTCATGCCCGCTGGCAAGATAAATATCCTTTACTCCCGACAGCTCCGGCGCATTTTTTTCTCCGGCCGGCAAAGCGCTCCCTTCCGCCCTGCCGCCGGGCATGGCTCCGCCGCAAGATATCAATACCACGCATAGTACGAAAAAAGCAATACCTTTTTCCAGCGCTTTCCTTCCCTTATTTTTATAGAAAAAATCCTTTCCAATCCCGTTCATCCGCCCTCCTGTCCAGAACCCATACCCATACAAACAATCGAATAAAGGAATGCCATTCCCCCCTACTCGAACACCGGGCACCCGTCAGTCCCTGCTGACATATTTCCTCTGGACGCCCGTGTGCAATCGAGCAGGGGCGGCTTTTCCCCTACCCGCCGCGCGGAGTGCGTGCAGCAAAGCAGCTGATTTCCTTACGCACCCCTGTGCAATCGAGTAGGGGATGCTTTTCCCCCTACTCACCGCGCGCCCATGCGCCGCCTTAGCGGCATATTTCCACTGCATGGGCTGTGCATAAAAAACGCTAAGACTGCGTTTTCTACAGCCTTAGCATTTCCTAATGTTTTACTCACGCTCTAATTTTTTACTTCCGGCTCCAGGCTGTACGCGCTGATACCGCCATTGTAATCACCATACATAGTGTTTTCATCTCCGTTATAGCCGTTCATATCGATCACCTGGCCATTTTCGATTTTGAAAACATTCCAGATAAAGCCGGCCTGCTTCAACGGGACATTGTATTCTTTCAAAAGGGCTGCTCCCTTATATACTTTAACATTCGCCCCGCTCTCCGACATTGCCGTTGATTCGCTCTGCTGGTTTGTAAAATCTTTTACCGAATAATAATATGTTTTATCATTTCTCACATTAGCGATTGTTATCGTCTCCGGGCCGTAGCCGTCTGTATCATCTACATCCAAAGATACCGCCCTGTCGCTCTCCATGTAATCCCTGTTGGAATAATACACATGGAAAGAACCATCCCCGTTGTCAGGCCCTACCAGATGGGAATCCAAATCTTCCGGAGTCTGTCCCCAGGTAAGGACAATCCTGTAGTCCGTATTTTCATCGTCCGCCGACATATTGCCCTCCGGGCTCAGAACACAGTCTTTCGACCCCATGCTGCCCGAACTTGTCACATTGATAAAGGAGGACGTATAACCGGCTATCACAAACTCAATGGTATAATACCCTCTTGCCAGGCCCACATTGTAACTGCCCGAAGAATCCGTTGTTGTCTCATTCACAACGTCACCGGATCTGTTGTTCCAATTTTCCCGGATATATACAGCCGCCCCTGCAATTCCGCCGCCGGTGGTCGCATCTACTGCCGTACCCGATGCCGTACCGGATGCATCCGAATCTTCACTCACCAGGTCAAAGGTCGGCAGAGTAAAGCTTCCTGCATCGGAATTGATATATATGGAAATGATGGTTAATGTGAAATAACCTTCCGCCCTTACCTCCGCGGAATATACTCCCGGATTAAATTCCGGGATCTCATAATACCCGTCTTCATCCGTAGTTACCTCATAATATCCGTCTCCCTCTATTACGGTAGATCCGCCCTCTTCCGGTTCATCCGGATCCGTTGTGCCGTCGCCTGTTCCCGGTGTCGGGTTTTCCTCACCGCCTACTGGTGGAATTTCGGTATTGCCGCCGTCACCTTCTACCGGCGGAGTTTCGGTATTGCCGCCGTCACCCTCTTCCGGCGGAGTCTCGGTATTGCCGCCGTCACCCTCTTCCGGCGGAGTCTCGGTATTGCCGCCGTCACCCTCTTCCGGCGGAGTCTCGGTATTGCCGCCATCGCCTTCTTCCGGCGGGGTCTCGGTATTGCCGCCATCGCCTTCTTCCGGCGGGGTTTCGGTATTGCCGCCGTCACCCTCTTCCGGCGGGGTTTCAGTATTTCCGCCGTCACCCTCTTCCGGCGGAGTTTCGGTATTGCCATCGTCACCTTCTACCGGAGGAGTTTCAGTATTGTCTCCGTCACCTTCTTCCGGCGATGTCTCGGTATTGTCACCTTCTCCCGGTGTTGTCGGATTTTCGTTTTCTCCTCCCGTCACAGCAGAATGTGAGTCAAAAGACGTCATCGTAAACCGGATTGTTGCATTACCGATGGCTTCCCCTGTCTCCGGGTTAACCAGGCGTCCGTTTGTACGGATCGGATCCGTATTCGATACATTATTATCTTCTCCGTCATCGGAAGAACCTCCATCTCCGGAACCGCCGTTGCCTTCATCCGTGGAGCCGCCATTGCCCTCATCTCCGGAACCTCCGTTGCCTTCATCTACGGAACCGCCATTACCTTCGTTTCCGGAACCTCCGTTACCTTCATCTGCGGAGCCGCCATTGCCCTCATTCCCGGAACCGGAAGAGCCGTTGCTGCCGGAACCTGAGGAACCCGAATTAGAAGAACCCGAACCGGAAGATCCCTTATCGGAAGAGTCCGAACCGGAAGATTCCTGGCTGGAATAACTCGTTCCGGTATAATTCGTTCTCGGTGCCGCAGCAAACGCCGGAGCCCCGTTTCTGCCTTCCGCCCTGCCGTAATCCATATAATGCTGATAAAGAGCCAGCACATCATATCCGAATGCTTTTTTCAAATCCGGGTAGCGATCCGCATACGCACGCGCATCAAATGTACCAAACGACTTCCTGCCTTCATAAAAACCGAATTTCACATAATGGTTCACATACGCATCGTAATTATTTCCGAATGCCGCATTCAAATCCGGATATGCCGCCCTGTACTTTGCTATGTCAATCAGCTCTGACATACTTCTTCCTTCGTTTTTCCCTACTGTGTTGTAATGCCTGTATAAAGCCTGTTCATTATTGCCGGTGCTCTGTTTTACATCATTATATGTATCCGCATAATATTTCGCATCGAATACATCTTTCACGGTCGCAGCCTGCACAGGAACAATATTAACTGTCAGCATGGCGCCCATCAGGGCAGCCGCCATCATCCTCTTCATATTCCTTCTCAGCGGATACCCCACCAATCCTTTTGCCTGTTTCCATTTCATACACATTTCTCCTCTTCCATAAAACATTTGTCTGTACTAATCTCTCACCTGATTCCGCGTCCTCAGCATGTGGCACATTATAGCATTGGCAATTTATGAATGCAATGATAAACTCCAATTTAAGATTTTGTTTATTATTGCTACAAAACAAATGTTGTAAAAGTATATTTTTGTGCAATATGCACCAAAATGCAGGCAATTTTTACTTATTTCGAACCACGCCGGTTCCTATACAAAAGCATTTTCCGGCAAAACGAACCTTTTGTCCCGGGACAAAATCCTTCCGGGCAGTAAATATCCCCTTTCAGGACGCCCGCACTCAGGCGTCCTTCTCACTTCACCCACTGCGCCCATTTCATCCGGTATTCTTCCGCCGTCATTCCTTCCCCGTCCTGAAAAAGCCGGCGGAACAAATCGTCGTTTTCAATCCCGGATTCCATAATAATATCTTTCACCGGCTTGATCGTAAACCTCAGCAGTTCCTTGGCCGCTGTAAATCTCCGGTTCAGGATGTAATCTCTGAGCGTAATACCGTATGCTTTATGGAAACAGCCGTCCAGCTCCTCTTCCGTCATGCCGTATCTCTCCGCCGTCGCTGCCAGAAGATCCCTTTGCTGGTATTTTTCATTTACACTCTCCCGTATTTCCCTGCATATAGTTGTATAAGCGTCTTCCGTGTCTGCCTTCTGGTGCATTACGGACATTATGCAGGAGTTCATAAGCTGAAGCAGCAGTTCCCCGCTGCGCAGTTCTGCTTCCAGGCTTTTCTCCTTCTGGTACTTCATCAGTTCCGTAATATATTCCTGCATGTTTTTCATGCTGTTCGGCCTGAAAACGTTCTTCTGATCGTTCTGCTCCAGAAACAGGCGGAAATATTCTCCCGCGCTCCCGCCGTTAAAATGAACCCATATCAGCTCCCATGGGTTGTCTTCGCTGCTCTCATGCGCATAATAATCCGTACAGTTTATCAGGGCGCAGTCTCCGGCTTTCACCCTGCTGCTCCCGCCGTCATTGAAAATCGTCCCTTCTCCATGGATAACACCCAGGAACAGAAAGGAATTCAGGCTTTCCCTCTGTGATTTATGGGCCTGCAGGCTTTTCAGCGTCCCCACTTCCTGTACGTAAAACAGATTTTTCTTCGCGAATTCCCCTGGTGTGTGGAGCATCCTGACGGAATCCGTGATCCCCTTTGTCGCAAATAACGAATAAATATCTCCCATATGTTTCTCCTATTCCAGTTCCGCCACAGTCCGAAAAATGCCCCCTCTATGGAAGTATTTCCGGCCACTCCTGTGTCCGTAAATCCTTCCGGGCATTTTTCAGACTGTGGCTGTTTTTTATTCCAGTTCCGCCTATGAGCAAAAAATGCCCCCTCTATGGAAGTATTTCCGGCCACTCCTGTGTCCGTAAATCCTTCCGGGCATTTTTCAGACTGTGGCTGTTTTTTATTCCAGTTCCGCCTATGAGCAAAAAATGCCCCCTCTATGGAAGTATTTCCGGCCACTCTTGTGTCCGTAAATCCTTCCGGGCATTTTTTCCTCATAGGCTGTTTTTTTATTCCAGTTCCGCCTATGAGCAAAAAATGCCCTACAAATTATTGTACGCAATTTCCTTCCCGACCAGTTCCAGGTCATTTTTTACCATGCCCTCTACCATTTCCTCAAAGGAAATGCTGCGTTTCCAGCCAAGTTCCCGTTCCGCCTTTTCCGGATTCCCAATCAGTAGATCTACTTCCGCCGGCCGGAAGAAATCTTTGTTCACCTTCACTACCACTTTTCCGGTAGCCTTATCCGTGCCGGTTTCGTCCACGCCGGAGCCGGACCACTCCACTTCTATCCCGGCTTTGGAAAATGCCATTTCCACAAAATCCCTGACACTTCTCGTTTCATTCGTCGCTACACAGTAATCCTCCGCGTGATCCTGCTGCAGCATCAGCCACATCGCATACACATAGTCCTTCGAATGCCCCCAGTCTCGTCTGGAATCCAGGTTCCCCAACTCCACGCACTCCAACACGCCCAGTTTGATCCGGGCCGCTGCATCCGTTATTTTGCGTGTCACAAATTCTTTGCCGCGCCTTTCGCTCTCATGGTTGAACAAAATGCCGCTGCACGCATATATTCCATAACTTTCCCGATAATTCTTCGTAATCCAATGCCCGTACAGCTTCGCCACCCCATAGGGGCTCCTTGGATAAAAAGGGGTTGTTTCACACTGCGGCACCGCCTGCGCCATTCCATACATTTCCGAGGTGGAAGCCTGGTAAAAACGGCAGGAAGGTTTCACGATGCGTATAGCCTCCAGCATATTTGTGACGCCCAGCGCGTCAATCTGCGCCGTGGCAATGGGCTGTTCCCAGGAAGTAGCGACAAAAGACTGTGCCGCCAGGTTATACACTTCATCCGCATCCGATATCCGCATCGCGTTGATCAAGGATACCATATCCGTCATATCCGCATAAATAAAGTGAATTTTATCTTTGATATGCTCCACATTCCCATAATCCACCACCGCTTTCCGGCGCATAATCCCGTATACCTTATATCCCTTTTCCAGCAAAAGTTCCGCCAGATAGGAACCGTCCTGCCCGGCTATCCCTGTAATTAATGCATTTTTCATGATTCTATTCCTCTTCCCTCCTGATAAATTTTCCCGCCCGTGCGGCTGGCACAACTACACGGCAAATCTTTTTGCCGTACACAGTATAATTGAAAATATCTCCTCTGTCTTATTATAACGGATAAGCTGGGATATATAAACATTTCTTCCTAACCCGGATAAACCGGAACTAAAATTTTGCCGTTTTGCGACAGTTCCTTAAGTGCCTAATTATATCCGTATAATAGGATACCCGTATATCTCATCTCCCGTTATATCCATATAACATGATATCCGTATATCTCATCTCCCGATACTGTAATACTCGATCCCCGCTTTTCGCATCTCCTCCACACCGTACACATTCCTCCCGTCATACACAAGCGGAATCTTCATCAGCTCCTTATATCTTCGGGCCGGAATCTCCCTGATTTCTTTCCACTCTGTAAAGATAAAACAGATATTCGCCCCTTCCAGCGCTTTTTCCGGGCTTTCCACATAAGCCATTGTGCCCTTCCCGATATTCCCCTCCGGATATTTTTTCCGGAAATTGTCCTCCGCAACCGGATCATAGGCATAGACATCCGCCCCGCCGGCCAATAACAGCTCTACATTATCCACAGACGGCGCTTCCCGCAAATCATCCGTACCCGGCTTGAAAGCCAGCCCCAAAACCGCCACTTTCAGCCCCTGGAAGGTAATCATCCGGTCGCTGGCCTTCCGGAACAGCCTTGTCTTCTGTCTCGCATTTACCGCCACGGCCGCCTCCACCGTCTCCAAATGGTAGCCTGCCTTCTCCGCCAGAAACTTTAATGCCTTTGTATCCTTCGGGAAACAGCTTCCGCCATACCCGATGCCGGCCTTCAGGAAATTGGCGCCAATCCTGGCATCGTAACTCATCCCTTTCGCCACATCTTCAATATCCGCCCCTACCAGCTCGCACAGGTTGGCAATGTCATTCATATAGGATATTTTCAAGGCCAGGAAATCATTGCTTGCATATTTTATCATCTCCGCGCTCCTGCGGCTGACCGAAACCACCGGGAGCCCGAAGGGTTCGTATATCTTCATCAATAAATCTTCCGCGTCCCTGCTCTCCGTCCCGATAATAATCCGCGCCGCATGGAGCGTATCATGCACCGCGGAACCCTGCGCCAGGAATTCCGGATTGGAAGCCACTTCTATTTTCACATCATGGATAAGGAAATCTTTAATGAACTGCTCCACCTTATCGTTTGTCCCCACAGGGACCGTAGATTTCACCACCACCAGACAATCCTTCTCCACCGATTCCGCTATCTGTCTGGAAACGGTCGCGATATAACTTAAATCCGCCGATCCGTCCGGCTGTTCCGGCGTCCCCACCCCAATAAAAATGGCATCCGCATCCTTATACGCCTTTTTGTAATCCACCGTGTAATGCAGCCTGCCCGATGCGTTATTCTTCTGCATCAGTTCTTCCAACCCCTCTTCAAAAATCGGCGAAACACCGGATTCCATCAGCTCCACTTTCTTTTCATCCACATCCACACAGGTCACATCATGCCCCGCCTCCGCAAAGCATACGCCCGCCACCAGGCCCACATACCCTGTACCCGCCACTACGATCTTCATATTATCTCCTTTTCCGCTCCCGCCTATGTCCATAAACTGCCCTCCGCCTGCAGACCAAACCCCGGCCCTGATGCATGGCCGGATTTTGGTCCGGGCAATTTATGGACATAAGCTGTTTTCTACGCAATGTATTCCCGGAACCACTCCACAAAACGTCTTATCCCTTCTTCCAGCGGCGTGTCCGGCTTAAACCCGTAATCCTCCATCAAATCCGTCACATCCGCATATGTCTGATATACATCCCCCGGCTGCATCGGCAGGAATTCCTTCCGCGCTTCCTTCCCCAGACATTTTTCCAGGATGGCAATAAAGTCCATCAGCTTCTCCGGGCTGTTATTTCCTATATTATATACCTTGTACAAAACCCCCTTTTCATCGCCTGCCGGAGGATTGCACAGAATATTTTCCATGCCTGTGACAATATCGTCAATATACGTAAAATCACGGTACATATCTCCGTTATTATATATCTGAATCGGCTCTCCGTCCATAATCTTCTTTGCAAATTTGAAATATGCCATGTCCGGCCTGCCATATGGCCCGTAAACCGTAAAAAACCTGAGCCCGGTCGCCGGAATCCCATACAGCTTACTGTATGCATACGCCATAAGCTCGTTCGACTTCTTTGTCGCGGCATACAGGCTGACCGGGCAGTCCACCTTATCCTCCGTGGAAAAAGGCACCTTTTCATTGCCGCCGTACACAGAGCTTGACGAAGCAAAAACCAGATGCTTTACCGGATAGTGGCGGCATGCCTCCAGAATATGGAAGAAACCCACGATATTAGACTGAATATAAGCGTCCGGGTTATCAATGCTGTAACGCACCCCGGCCTGCGCCGCCAGATTCACCGCGATATCCGGTTTCTCCTTCTCAAACAGCCCAAATACCGCTTTCTTGTCAGCCAGGTCGCATTTATAAAAACGATAGTTTTCATACCCCTCCAAAACCGCAAGCCGCTGTTCCTTCAGCCCGACTTCATAATAATTATTCATATTGTCCAAACCGACTACCCGTGCACCCGCTTCCAACAGCCTTTTGGATAAATGGAAGCCTATAAACCCCGCGCTCCCGGTGACTAAATACGTTTTATCCTTGTCTATCTGCATCATCATATTATATTTCCTTTCCTTATTATAAACATTCCTCATCTGGCTTTTTATCCCAATGCCCCTATTATATACTATTATTCTTCATATGAAAACCTTGAAATTTCCTTAAATACTGCTAAAATAGAAAAAAAGATATTATTCAAAGCCCAGTATAATCCAGGCATATATGCTTTTCATCTCCCACAAATTGTGACGTACATCTGTCGGAAAGCATTTTTCAAACATGCTCGGGTACATGTTTTGTGGACGGAACAAAAGAAAGACATGATAAAAACTCCCTTTTTGCTTGGATTATAGAAGGGGTATAAGTAATAGGGAAGCACATATCTATATGGTATATTAATATATAAAATGGTTGGGAACAATATTGTATAAGGAATGTCTATGGAGAAATAATTTTATGGATATTGAAAATTGCGCAATAGAAGAAGAACAATTATATATGGATACTGGCGAGGAAGAAATGACAGAGCCTTTTAATCCTAAAGATGTGGACATTATTACTCAGCCGATGGTTATTTCTAATATAATCGATCAGCTGAAATATGGAGATATTTTACTGGAGCCAGATTTTCAACGATGGCCCGGTTTGTGGAATCCTACTCAGCAGAGTAGGTTGATTGAATCGTTGATGATCCGTATTCCGCTTCCGTCATTTTATTTTGACAGTGCCGAAGATGATAAATTAATTGTTGTAGACGGCCTGCAAAGGTTATATGCTATTAAAAATTTTATGGTGCTTGATTTAAATGACAAGGATCGGCTTGTTCTGACTGGGCTGGAATACCTAAAAGAATACGAGGGAAAAAAATTTGAGGATCTTCCATCCGGTATACAGAGACGAATAAAAACACAGCCATTAACTGCATATGTTATCAGGCCTGGAACTCCAGATAGAGTGAGAACAAGCATATTTACAAGAATTAATACAGGAGGGCTGACCCTAACACCAGCAGAAATCAAAAATTCCGTTTACAGAGGGCAGGCTGCTAATTTATTAAAAGAATTAGCACATTCTGAGGAGTTTATAAAGGCAACAAGAAAAAAGATAGATCCCCGTAGAATGCTGGATTGTGAATTTGTTAACCGTTTTTTGGCTTTTTATTTGTTGGGAACAGAGCAGTATTCAGGTAATTTAGAAGATTACTTAAATAAAGTGATGATTCGATTACGAAAGGAGCCAAAATCTACAATTGAGAAATGCCGTATTGATTTTTTAAAAGCAATGAAATATATTACCAATATTTTTGGTAAGATAGCTTTTCGAAAAATTACGGCGAATGGACGATATGGACAGCTTAATAAACCGCTTTATGATGCAATAACCGTTAATATGGCCAAGTTAAGCGAAAAAGAATGTGAGCAACTGCTCGAAAAAAAAGATAAGCTATTGGAAGAATATGATAAATTGTTAAAAGATAAAAAATTTGTAAATATTATCACGAGTGGGACTGCTGCTATAGATAATGTCAAAGACAGGCATAATGCAATATATAAAATTTTTCGAAAGGTATTAGCAGATGATTAACTATATGCAAATAGAAAATTTTAAGTCGATAAAAAAGTTATCATTACCGTTGGAGAATTTGAATTTGTTTTTTGGAATGAATGGAATGGGAAAATCCTCCGTAATACAGGCATTATTGCTTTTAAGACAAAGCTTTTGGGAAAATTATAAATCTGGATTAGAGTGCTTATATACAAATGGTGAAATGATACAGTTAGGAACCAGTAAGGACATTTTTTGCCAAAGTGGAGATTCTGACAGCATAAGGTTTTATGTTCAGTTTGAAGATCATGTGCCCTATGACTGTTATTATAAATATGAACCCGGTAAACCAAACGACGATCAGTTAACGAGGATTGGAGTAGGAAAAAATGAGGATTATGAAGTTTCATTATTTTCAAAACATTTTTCCTACTTAGGGGCGGAGCATATAGGTCCCCAAAAACAATATAGCAGTGAAAATTGGAAAAAAAACGGGGCTGCACGATTGGGAACACATGGAGAATTTGTAGTTCCTTTTTTGGCACTTGAAGGAGAAAAAATAAAAATTTCTGATGAAATGTGCCTGCCAACCGGAAAAACGAATCGATTGATTGACCAAGTATCGGCATGGATGGCAGAGATATCGCCTGGTATACGGATATCAGCAGAACTACTTCATACGATTGAAAAAGCAAAACTGTCAATCAGCTATAGTGGAGGCAGGTTGGTTTCTGATGCATTTTTACCAGTCAATGTGGGCTTTGGGATTCCATATGTTCTACCTCTTATTGTGGAACTGCTTATTTCCAGTGAAGATAGTCTTTTATTGATCGAGAATCCCGAATCGCATCTTCATCCCAGAGGGCAGACTATGATCGCAAAATTGATATCATTAGCAGCGAATCAAGGTTGTCAAATTATTTGTGAATCTCACAGCGACCATATAATTAATGGAGTAAGGGTTGCTGTAAAAAATGGGCAGATCAGTAGTGAAAAAGTTGGGATTTCTTTCTTTTCAAAAAACAGAGATCAGGAAACTAAAGTAAACAATATTTATGTGGATGAAAAGGGAAATTTAAGTGATTATCCTTTGGGGCTGTTGGATGAATGGGGAATTCTTATGACTGAGTTAATGTAATTTAGTGAAACCTTTGTAAATTTTAAATCTGAAAGACTATGGGAAGGAAATAAGAAAAATTGGAGCTGTTTTTTAATGAATTGTCGCTAGAAGAAAAAGAAAGCATAGATGGAGAAACAGTATTAGCATTTGCACAGGTTTATCAGGCATTGCGGAAATATGGCATAACAACATGCAGAATTGATTCTGAGGATAATCATAAATTGCACCAGATGATTCAAATAGGACCGAATTTTTTGAATATACGTAATTTTTATTTTTCCTTTTTTCGATCCCCATATGAATCTGAAATGGTTGAGAAAAAGCAGAATGAATATTTAGAACATGAGTGGTCTTATAATGGCAGAGCATGTATAGGATTTCCATTGGCTATTGTATTAAATTCAGCAACATTGAGTATCTATGATCCGGACTGGAATGAACCTTTCATCCATATTATGAAAAATGGTGATAGGGACACTGCAAGGAATATTTGTACAAAACAACATGTTGATATACATATCCCACAGATACAGTCAAATCAGGAACCTGAACTGATAGAATGCAATCTACGGGCTGAAGATAAAGAGATTGTTTTAAGGGATGACCATGGAATAGATGAATTGACAAATTTTTCAAAACGTTTAATTAGATGTCCTTATGTGATAAAGGTAGTTAATTCATTACCGTTTAATTCGCATGAGCGTAAATTCATTAGAAAGATACGTGAGGATGGTTTGATTGAAATTGTTTTGCCTTGGACAGATAAAGGGTATGGTATTGTAGTTAAAACTACGGGAAGGACGCCCAGAGAAACGGAAAGGATAGGAGAGATTATAAAAGAGAGATATGGGGGAATATAAAGTTGTATAATCCTCCGGGCAAATGCAACTAATTTTCATTCCATGCTATCAGTAAACTTCCTCGCCAGCGTAAAACAAGCCCAATAAGCCGGGCTGTCAAATACATATTCCTCACCGCCCACGCCATGATGCCCGGCAAATTCCTCCATCCTCGCGTAAATTTCCTTCCCGTTTTCCGCTGCCTCTATGCTTTCCCTGCGGCGCTCCAGCCAGCCCCGCACATCCCCGGCCGTCATCTTCCTTACCGCCGTCCGGCTTTCGGCAAGCGCTTCCTCCATATCCTTTCCCGCAAAATAACCCCTGTAAAAATAATCCAAAAAGATAACGGAAAATACCGCATCCACCTTCCAAAGGCAGGTAAGCACACCCTCCGCCCCCGCTATAAAGAAAGCCCTCGGGAATCCATACACACCCTCGTCCCTGCGGAAATTCCCGATCCCCGTCTCACAGGAATTCAAAACCACCAGTTCTGTACCTGCCAGATCCATCTGCATCACATCCAGCATCGTTACCGCCCCGTCATACTCCGCAAGGTTTTGCGGAAGACAGCCATATGCCTTCCTGCCGCTCATCAGCATTACGCTGCTTTGGAACTGCCCGGCAAAGGGCAGCCTGCTTCCGGGGCCTTCCCCGCCCGCCCCGCTGCAGCCATGCACCGCAACATGAAGGAGCGCCGGTGAATGGATGGAGAGGAAGTGCTCCCTGTCTGCATCCCCGCCCTCATATACCCGAAGTTCTCCGCCTGCCATATCCTCTAAAAATATCTTCGAAATATCCGCGATGGCAAGGGAAAGTGCCATTTTTTCCTTTTGCCCCCGGTCTGCCCCTTCCCACAAAGGCAGCCTGGAATTTGCAAAAAAAGCAATCTCCCCGCTGAAAACCGGAACTGCCCTCCCGCCTTCCGCCTTTTTCCCAAACGCCGCAAAGGACGGGAGCACCCGAGTTTCATATTCACTGAGAATATAATGCCACGGCATTTTCGGCATCCATTCCCCGTCCAGCCCCAGATAAACCTTTCTCACATGATCCGCCCCGAAATCCATATCCAACAGGCCCAAATCCCCTTTTACACATACAAGCATCTGCTCCGTATATTCCCGGCTGCACTGGTAAAGCGAAACCGCACAATAAAAATCCTCCATATCCTCATCTATACACCGGCGCTCTCCCAAATCACGGAAGCATATCCCCTCCCTGGTAATACAAAAAACAAGATACCCCTCTCCCCCATCCTCGCCGTTTCTGTTATAAATCATATAATCTAAAATAATTTCCCCTTCGCCAAGCGCCCCTTCCAGCCCTTCCGGGCTTATGCGAAATCCCGCAAAATCCGATCGGTAACTGCTGATTTCTTCCTGCAGCCGGCGTTTTCTCCCCAGGAGCTCCATCTGCCCTTTCTCATCTCCGGACAGTACCGGCATCTTAAGCAGCCGGTAATATTCCTCCAGCGCCGTCTTTAGCTGCGGCGTCCCTCTCCCCGCTTTCCAGCGCATTTCCTCGTCATAAATGCGGTTTTTAAAACGGAGCGCAAGCCCATAGAGCCGTTCCGCCCGGATGCCGGCTTCCGGCGATTCCGCTACCCACCCCAACACATCGCGGAGCGCCTCCGTATACCTGTATGAAAATGTCCCCCATGCCTGTTCGTCAAAGAAAAGGAAAGTTTCCTCGGAATACCTGTCGATTTTTTCAAAATACTGGAATATCTTTTCAAATGCCTTCCCCTTTGCCCCGGTAAAGTAATACATATATGCAATGGAACACATGGTTTCAAAACAGGAACCGGTTTCCTCCTGCCCGTTATCCTTCCTCAGTTCCTCTATTTCCAGGAAAATATCCAGGGCCTCCCCATATTTTTGCTCCTGCCGTTTTACCCTTGCCAGAAGCTCCATCACGCTGAGGGTATCCACATCGCCTTCCCCCAGGGCTTTCCGGCTCCGCGCAAGGCATTCCTGCAGTTCTGCTTCCGCTTCCCTGTACCTGTGCTGGTAAAGCTTCACGTTCGCAAACTGGGATTGTATCTTAAGCGCCTCCCGCGAACCGCACTCAATCCCCTGTGCTTTCAGCCCGCTCCACGCCCGCTCCGCCTTTTCGGCAAACTGCAGAGCCGCCTCTTCCATGCCGCGATATTGGCAAAGGCAGAGCAGGATATTCATACAGACCTGCAGCATATTGAGGGAATCCACATTTTCAGCCGTTTCATCCAATATCTTCAGGATATCATACGCTTCAAAAAACATCTCCTCACTTTTTCCCAAACGGTTCATCGCATCCAGCAGACTCGACAGATATGCCCTCTCTTCTGCAAGATCACCCGCCTTTTTTGCATAGGAAATCGCTTTTTTCGTCAGCTTATAGTACAAACCGATATGATTATTCATTTTTTCAAAAAGGGCACGCATCATCAATGTCTTATAATAAACCGGCGAATCCTCCAAATGGGCAGCCTGTACTTTTTCCTCCATTTCCCTTGCCAGCAAAAGCCCTTCCTGGTACCTGCCCAGGTACAACAGGATATTTCCCGTGCTCAGATCTATGAAAAGTAAATCCTCCCTGCCCAGCCCGGACGGTTTCTCTTCCATTATCCATGCCTTCAAAGAATCCAGGACACGGATGCCTTCCTCACATTTGCCGGCTTTCAAACAGGCATACGCGAGGCTCCTCCCGCAGTGGAAACGGTAAATTTCATAAGAACGTATTCCGGGTCTTGCCTGTTCCAGCGCTTTCCTTAACGTACCAACCGCCTTTTCCGGCATCATGGATTCTACCTGCGCCAAACCGTAAGCCGACAATGCCTCCACCTGGATATCCGCAAAATCAGCCGTCAGTTTTGTACTATGCCGTGCAGCCAGCTCCCCCATCCGGAGGGCTTCCTCATAAAAACAGGCATTCCGCAGTATTTCCGAAATTTCCGCCCAGACGTGGACGGCCGTGGAACTGGCATACGGCGTATCCATATTCGCAGCGGCATACCGTTTTACTTCCGATCTCCATTCCTTATTTTCCGGATCCGCCATTTCCTCTTGCACCCTCATCGCAAAAACCCCCGCTTCTGCTGCCTTTTTCATCCTCTTATATGTATCAAACATCTGGAACTCCTTAATAATACCGCATTACACGGCCTTTACCTTCACTTCCCTAACGACAAGAAAACCATCGCCCACACTGCGGATTAACCTTTTCTTCTGCAAATGGGTCAGGCAGCGGGAAATATCCGCTTCCCCATCAACTTCCCTTATACATTTTACCACATCCTCATATGCTATCCTCTCGTTGGCCGGCCGTCCTTTCTGCCGCTCCAATAAACCGCAGTATACCCCGGCATCCGTCCTGTCCAGTTCCACCGAAACCCGAGGCTGGATCAGATTCAGGAAAGCCGCCACAAAAGCGACTACCGAAGCGGCCGCCGCCAGGGATGAATACTCCGGGTTTTTGTCAAATATCCCGCCCAGTTTATCTGCCAGCAGGGAAACCAGCGCCATAATATTGATTGTCGCATACTGGTTCAGGTTGACGTCAAACAAGCCCATAACCGCATTGTTCCCCTGGCCCTGTACCGTTATAAGGCTATTGATTTCCTCCGCCAGACACTCCGCCTCCAACCGGCTCTCTGTCCCGTCAGGGCAGCCGTCAAGCATACACTGCAAAGACTGCCTCAGGATTTCCCCGGCTTCCTTACGCACATCTTTTGCTTCTTCAAATGCCTTTCCTTCTTCAAATGTCTTTCCTTCTTCAGGTGTTTTGCTTTCTTTTGACATTTTGTTTTCTTCTGACCTTTTGCTTTCTTCTGACCTTTTGTTATCTTCTGACATTATGCTTTCTCCAGATATTTTCCCATCCATTTCCCTTTCCCCCTTTTTCGCACCATATTTGGACATTTAACTCCGCAATCCGCCGCGGTACAGCCATTTCACCGCATCACATATTTTAATATATCACAAAAATATTTTCTACCTGTACGGTTGGCTCCCTGTCCCCTCCCGGCTGCCCCTGGCTGCACAGGTGGCACATTTTTTCATAATACCTCCACCTCACAGCAATGCTCCTTCGTCTTTCTGTCATACCCGATCCCTACTGCAAGTATTCTGCCTGTAATTTTAGGCTTCTCTCCCATTTTCCCCCTGAAACGGAGGGCATATTTCCTTTCCTTAATCTGCCGGATCGCCTCCTTCGGAGTACCTCCTGCTTTCAACTCCAGAATCAACGCATCCGCCCCTTTTCTCTCAGGATAAAAGATAAAATCCACATACCCTTCCCCGGCTTTATCCTCACGTTCCACCCGGTACTTATCCCTGGCGGCAAGGTAAACTAAATTCACAACAGCCGATAATTCAATTTCACTGTTGTACGAAAAAATAGGAGATTCCGTATCATGTGCCAGTTTCAAAATTTCCGCCATTGTTTTGGTATCACCCGCCAGCGTAGCTTTCAGCATTCTTTCAGACTCTTTTGCCAGATTATAGACATAACCCATACTCTCATTCGACAACATCAGCTCATCAAACCGATCCATCAGTTCCCTGTTCGGTATAAACACCTCCCCGTCTTCATAAGTCAGCAGCCCATAGACCACCATTGCGGAAAAGATCTGGTTTTTTGTATTCAGCTCCGCCGAAGTCGCCGCATATCCCTGCAGCTTAATTGCAACCCGCTCCCCGGAAACCATCATTGCCAGATCATCACGGACATCTTCTACATTATTACGGATATAATAAAATATCTCATCATAAGGGCCGGAACTGGTCCAATAATTGCTGATTTGATTATTCGTCAGCGAACAAACCACTGACCGCGGATTATATATTCTGCTACCGGCAGCCGTATGATACCCGTCATACCACTCCGCCAGTTCGCTACGCGTTATCCTCGCATTTGCATTTGTTTTCCGATAGACCTCAAACAGACGGTCAACTTCCGCATCCAGGAAACCAAAGTATTGACTGAATTTCTCCATAGTCGCCATGTCGTATTCCTTAAACATATTCATCTCAGAACCGCCGGAATACTTTGCGACAGGCAGCACGCCCGTCATATAAGCCAGCTTCACATAAGCCTGCCCTTTCAATAAATCCCTCAGAAACTCAAGATAACTTTTTTTGTCCTCTTCCGTTATAAAACTCTTATGGAAAATCGCATCCCACTCATCCATTACAAAAATAAACCGGATCCTGCCCTGCTCAAACACAGCCTGCAGATTGTCCCACACTGCCCCGTCCGTATCAATCCCCAGAGCAGGATAACTCTCCGCCAAATCCTTATTGATTCCGTCCTGAATACGGGAAATATAATGTTTAAAACTGCTGCAGTCTCTCGGCATCCGGCTAAAATCGATATAAATCACATCGTAATTGTGGAGATACTCCCGATAATAAGCGCTCTTCGCAATTTCAAGAGCATCAAAAATATCCGGCCCGTCCACGGCCCGTCCGAAGAAAGCCCCTATCATATTCGCCATGACGCTCTTGCCGAAACGCCTTGGCCTGGTAATGCAGAAATATCTCTCCCCATCCAGCCTGACCGCCGAGATAATTTCATCAATCAGGGAAGATTTATCCACAAAAAATCTCGTTCCGGCAATCTCCCTATACCCTTCGTACGGAGCTATACTGTTTAAAAACATTCCCATATCCGTCCCTCCCCTGGCCGGCTTCCCGGCTGATTATAGAGACAGTATAACACATCCCTTTTACCCATGCCATCCATTAAAGCTTTCATTCACTCTCCAAAACAGAAACATCCTCCCCCTTCACCCTGAACTTTATCTCCACACGCCTGGAAGCATCCTTATCCACATTCCCGTCGGTGTCATATACCAGCCCATAATAAGAGCGCCCGTTTGCCGTTACAATCTCCCTGATTTTCTCCAGATCCTCCCCGGAAAACATACCGCCGCCACCGCTTCCGGCTTCATCGCCGATGCAGTAATTTACCACAGACAACGCCCTCGCCTGGGATAATCCCATATTATAGGAATACTTCCCGTCGTCATCCGCATGCCCTTCGATAATAACTTCCGATATATTCTCATAATTCTGTAAAATAACGGAAAAATATAGCGGGAAAAAAGTGTCCGAGACCTCCCTTCCTTCCTCTGTAAGCATGGAGTCGTCATAGTCAAAAAACACGCCTTCGTTAAAACGGAATGTGCCGGTTTCAGGGTCTATGGAAGCCTCTATCCCGGAATCGGCAAATTTTTCCTCCAGTTTCTCCACAATATCCCTGCGAATGGCGATCACCTTATTCATCTCCGTTTTCAAACCCTCTATTTCCTCTCCCAATGCGACCTTCTCTTCCTCCAAATCCTGAATTTTGGCCTCCATTTCCTGTCTTTCCTTCTCTGTCTCCTGCTGTTTTGCTTCCAGTTCTTCCAAAATCGTCCCGGCTTTGTCCAGGTCTTCTTTCAAATCCGCTATCGTCTCCTCCTGCCGCGCGATTGTACGCGCCCGGTCAGCCAGCCTCCCGTCAACATTTTCATAATCTTCTTTCGCGTGATAAATGGTAAAGGCAATAATCAGGACGAACACCAATAACATCGCCGCCATCAAATCCGAATAAGACTGCCAGTAATTTACCTCCTCCCGCCTTTTTTTCTTACCTGTTTTTTTCTCAAACCATTCCCTCCAGATGCGCCTCATCGCTTTCATCTCCCTCCGTATTCCGCGTCATTCCCATAGCTGCCGCAGCCACAATCCCCGGCTCCCTGCGGTGTGCCGCTTCCCCGGACACTTCCGCAGCCTCATTCACCCGGCTGTACTCCTTTTGGAGAACCCGGCAGGATTCCTCCTCCGTCCGGCTGACGGATAAGATCCCCTGTCTGAGGGCAAAATCAAACTCTTTCTGCATTTGTATCAGGACATCCGCCTGCTCCTGTATGCTGCCCGTCAGGCTGCCAAACGCACTCTCCATCTGCTTCTCCTGCCGCTCAAAAGAAGCGCCCAGCCGCCTGCCCTGCTCTTCTGCAGCCTGTCCAATCCGTTCGCCCAGATCAGCCGTTGCTTTTGCCATTCTCTCTTCCAGCGCCGCTGTCAGCTTCACGGCCCGCTCCTCCTGCGCTGCCGCCATCTTTTCCGCACGCTCTTCCTGCATCTGCGACTCTCTTCTCAGCCGCTCTTCCTGCGCTTCCGATACTCTTCTCAGCCGCTCTTCCTGTTCCGCAAGCGCCTTTCCAATCCTTTCCTCCTGCGCCTCCGATACTTTCCCAAGCCTTTCTTCCTGAGCCTGTGCTGTTCTTCCCATTCTTTCTTCCTGCGCCCCCGCTGCCTGTGCCAGCCTTTCTTCCTGTTCCTGCGCTGCCTGTGCAAGCCTTTCTTCCTGGCCCTGCGTTATCCGTGCCAGCCTTTCTTCCTGCCCCTGCGTCATCTGTGCCAGCCTTTCTTCCTGCCCCTGCGACGCCCTTGCAAGCCGCTCCTCCTGTTCCTGCGCTGCCTTTGCCAACTGCCCTTCCCTGACTGCCAGTCCCTGCAGCAGTTCGGACTGCGTCCGGATCCGCTCCCCTTCCAACTCCGTCTGTGCCCGTACCGCCGTCAGATTATCTTCCAGCATTTCCTGCATACGGGCCGTACCATCCATGAACCCCCTGATTTGCTGTACGGAATGCTCCAGCCCGGCATTCATTTCCGCCATATTTGCATGCATCTTGCAGATCTGCCCCATACCTGCCTCCAGGCTGCCCTGGGTTTCCTTCTGGTACAGATGCATCGACCTTGCCATTTCCTCCAGTTCTTCAAAACTGCCCCTCAGCGCACCGTTCATCTGGCCGACAAAAGCATCGACCACCTTCTGGATTCCCCTCACCTGGCTTTCCGCAATCCTTTTATTGATCTGCCCGTAGATCTCAAGCGCCTGCTTATTCTGTTCATCAAGCTTCCTGGCAAGATTGCCGAACCTGGCATCCTGCCTGTCCATAATCTGATTCTCCAGCACAGTCTGATCCTGCAGCAGTTTGCAGATAATAGCCTGATATTTTAAAAAGGTATTAGCGGAACCGTTATCCGTGCTCGCAATCACAAATTTCTGAAACTTATCCAGAAACTCTTCCAGCGCTTCCACAATTTTCGCATGGCTCTTACGGTAAAAGAAATTGTACAAAATCGAAAAACAAAGGCCGCAGATCGATGTATGGAATGCCACCTTGATCCCATCCATCAGCGGTCCGATATTTGCCTCCACCTCAGCGGCAGTACCTGACAGTTCAAAGGTATTCAGGCCGATAGACAATCCCAGGAACGTCCCCATGATTCCCAATCCGGTCAATGTCGCCGGGATCTGGCTTAAAAAAATATCCTGTACCGCGGAATCTACCAAATCTTCATTGATATAATCTTCGATATTTACTTTCGTATCAATATTATACTTATCCGCCGCCCCGGCTTTCCCAATACTTTCCAATTCTTCCCGAAACTTCCCGAACGCTTCATCCAGCCTTTTTTCCGAGAATACTTTTTCCCTGCCAAGCAGCTCCTGCAGTATCTCCTGCTCCCCCATTCCCGTGCCCATCTCTTTGATGTCAAATGCCGTTCTTTCCAGGCTCTCCCTAATCCGCCCGCCGGCGCGCAGATAACAAAAAGACAAGAAAAATATCCCGCCTACCGTAATAAAGAAAACAAGCATAACAAGAATATTGGGCAGGCCGCCCAACCCGCTCCCTTCCCCCAGCAATACAAGGAGCAGCTCCAATACTATGCCCGCACCGAATACAAACGGCAGCCAATAAGCACCCTTTGTTATATTTTTCATCATTCCTGTACTCCTTCTGCATCCAATGTCATTAACTTAAGCTTCCCGTGGTGCCACAAACCATATATCTCATCCAG
>CANDKY010000065.1 GCA_947385425.1 uncultured Lachnospiraceae bacterium
TGATTCAATTAGTCAGACCAACAGAAGCGATGAAAGAACAGGCCATAGAGTTCAGGCAGGAATTTTTTGAAGAAGGAGAATTTATCATCAACGGAATCGAAGAAGTTATACGGAAGGCAAGCAGGAATGCATAGAATGCCTGCTGAAAAAAGCATATGTATGGAGACAGAGGCAGAATACATAGAGAAAACGGAGAGACGATGAAGGAGGTAAAAATAATGCGTCACGTTTATATTCGGGGAAGTCTTGGCCTAATCTGGCTGGCAGCAGTTATTGTATGCGGAATATCCGGCAACTTCCCAATGATGGGGCTTTATCTGGTATTGGCAGGTGTATTCCTGTACTCCGCCTATGCGACATGGAAAAAAGAGAAGGACGGCAAAGGGGGAAGGTAAGATGGGAGAAACGCTCCTGACTGTTCACAACTTAAGTGCGTGGTACAATGTTGACTCAGAAGGGCAGATGAGTCAACTCCTGGTTCCATGTGCGCCGAAGCGCACAAAAGCAAGGAACGGTGAAGGGAAAATGATACTTTCGGGTTTTTCCTTTTCGCTGGCGGAGCATGAAGTGGCAGGTCTGATCGGGCTGAACGGAGCCGGGAAAACCACATTCCTGAAGGTGCTTTCCGGCCTGCTTCCTACTTTCCGTTCAGACGGTATCTGCTTTTGTGGCGCTCCTGTGGACTTTCGGAAACAGGATTTTAAGCTCTGCCGCTATACGGTGTTTGCCGAGGACAATTCTTTTTCATATTTTACATTCCGGGAATATCTGGCCTATGTATGCGCCGCCTATGGGAAGGGGGTGCCGGATGCGTCGGAGCTGGTACATGGTTTCCATTTTGAAGAGTATACAGATACCCTGTTACGGGAGCTGTCAACCGGGAACCGGAAAAAGGTATTTCTGATCACGGCTTTTGCACTGAAACCCAGACTGCTTCTCCTGGACGAGCCGGTCAATGGCCTGGATTTCCAGAGTACGGAATATTTGTACCGGCAGATTTTGGGCTATAAAGAGTATGGGACTGTGCTGTTTTCCTCTCATATCCTGGAGAGCATCACGCTGACCTCTGACCGGGTATTTGTCCTGGAGGACGGTAAGATCCGGCAGACTTTTGAAGGCGGGCAGATCAATGCCGCGGATATCCGGGAGGCTCTGCATGATGAAAATGACAGGTAAAGTCTTTGCAAAAAAACTGTTTGGTGTAAGATACGAGCGGCTGTTCCGGACGCTTTTGCTTGATGTGATTATATTTTGGGGGCTGTATATCGCGGGCTTTCAGGTGCAGGTTGCGGCCTCTGTGCGGATCCTGCTGATCAGCGCCTTTACTGCAGGAGTGATGTGGCAGGCTCTTTCTTCCAGAGATAACGCTGTGGAGCTTAAACATATGCTGATGTTGCCGCAGCATCACCGGAAATTTGTTTTTTCCTATGTGGCGGCGCTGGGGGGCTATACGGTCCTTACAAGGACAGGGCTTCTTTTGGCGGTTCTGCTGGCCGTTTCTGCATGGAAGCCGATAGAGATGACAGGAATGGCCATTAGTATGCTTCATGCGGTTCTTATGGCGGCTGCAGCCTATTCTCTGAGAAAATATTGGTATGCAGGCGGGCTCTGGGCCGCTGCCATAGTGTCCGCTATTCTGTTTTTAGGAAGCGGGCTTTTGGTTGGGCTGTTGCTGCTTGCGAATGGTTTCGTCGCTATTCTGATTTTGTGGAAGGCAGACGGATACGCATTTTATCAGGGGGAAAGTGGGAAAAGCCATGCTGTTAAGCAACGGAAGAGGGGTTCCTTATGGCGGTACTTTTTCCGGTATCTGAGCTGCCGCAAGAATTATCTGGTCAATACTGGTGTGATGTGGTGCGTAGCCATTGTAATGCCATATTTTTTTAGAGAAATGGCCGGGCTGTCCGTTGTCCCGGTGGGGTTTGCAATTTTATCCCTGAATACGCCCATCTGTATCCTGCTGTCCTGTGACCGTGACCTGGAGCAGGCAGTCCGTTTCCTGCCTGGCCAGAAACGACGCTTTTGCATCCCATACTGCCTGTTTATATTTTCCTGTAATATGGCGGCGGACGCGATATTCCTCTTAAGCTGGCAGATACAAAACGGCGGTATCAGTGTCCTGATGATTGCCGGGGCTGTTTTCTTTGCCTTGCAGAGTGCGGTGCTGTCTGTGCTCCTGGAATGGTTTTATCCCATTCGTGGCTGGAAGATTGAAAGCGATTTGTGGCATCATCCCCGGAAATATGTGGTTCCGGTGGTGATGTTGCTGCTTGCGGGAAGCGCCTCGGCCTGGCCGGTACTGCTGTATGTCCTGCTGGCTCTGTTGGCTGTGGAAATTGTAATTTTACTTTTTATATGTCGGAGGCATCCGGAGTGATGGATAAAAAAGTAGGTACTGTTCAGCCGCCCCGTAATCGGCATTTTTAGAGCTGATATATTTGAACGTTGCTAACGGCTTCACCTACTTTCTGCAAGAACTTGCCCCTGCAAGGCATTCCAGTGTTTTTGTATTCTCCTTTCCCTTGGAAGCTGTTCCGGGTTTCTATCATAAGGAAATCCCCCTGGATCCGCCCGGACATACGGATATACTTTTCCATACCGGCATCCGGGCTTTTTACTGCATGGATTGCATTATCCGGCGCATTTGACAGGACAATACAGATAGCAATATCACGAATGCCACAGGGATATGGCAGATAGTGAGGTTATTCTGTCGCCTTAATCCGCTCCACAAGGGAAAGCTTTCTGGTATAGCGGACTGCGCAGACTGAAAACACTCCCTGCACCAGAAGCAGCGCGGCTCCGAACAGCAGTACCTGGCTCACCGGGAAGTGATAGGTGAGCGTTCCGAACATACCAATCCGGTCAAAGGCTTTGCACACGGCCAGACTGCACGCCGTCCCCAGGGTCAAAGTGACCAGCAGCGTGATCACCACATAGTACAGGCATTCAAAAGACAGCATTTGGGTCAACTGCCGGTCGCTCATTCCTACGGATTGGAACACACCGAACTCCTGCTGGCGGGCGAGCAGATTGGTAATCAGGGTGTTGGCAAGGTTAATCAGAGAAAACACAAAGATAAACACTAAAATGCCGTAATCCCGGGCAAGCTCTCCCCGCAGGCCGCGCTCCAGTTCGGCGGACAGGTCATCCAGTCCCAAGATCGCCACCCGCTGGTCGGATACGGCGCCGAACACCGCCCGGCGAAGCTGGTCGCT
Organism: uncultured Lachnospiraceae bacterium; assembly: GCA_947385425.1. Lineage (GTDB taxonomy): Bacteria > Bacillota > Clostridia > Lachnospirales > Lachnospiraceae > Kineothrix. Next base: position 3,219 of record CANDKY010000065.1, read on the forward strand.
GTCCTGCTTCGTGTGGAGATTGACATAGCCAATAAAATCTGAAATTTCCGGATAGAGGCCGGACAGTTCTTCTTCGGGCAGAATAAAGAAATGAGACGAGCTGCCGATTTGAACATCCTGCACAATGCCCATGACCGTATAGGTTTTTGTCTGTCCGTTGTAGCAGGAGAGGGTCACGGTATCTCCAACCTGATAATTGGTCCGGTAGATTTCCTTCAGTGCGCTGCCGGCAGGGCAGACAAGAATGCCGTTTCCATCCAGAAGCTGCCGATAGTCCGCTGCTCCATCCAGAACCGCACCGCCCACGTACATCTCCTCCATATCCTCCCGGGAAATCCCTCTGACAATAAACGGCTCATGTGCCCGGTTGCCGGGAATGGCGCTGACGGCGGGAATCTCCACGCAGGCCAGGCTGTAGGCTGTGACATAATCCACGCCGGGGAGGGCGGCCAGCTTCTCCCGCAGGGTCTGGCCCAAAGGGTTCTCCTTCTGCATTTCCACAAATTCCCGGCCGGCGTAATCCTCATATTGCAGCAGATACTGGCTCCGATCCCCGAATTGAGACTGGGCCATTTCTTTTATGTCCACCGAGTTTGCGTAGGCGGAAATGCAGAGCAGCAGAATCCCGGTCAAACCCAGGGAGAGGGCTGTTACAAACGCCTTTTTCCGGTTCCGGGAGAAATTCATCAGGGCCAGTCTGGGCATGGTCAGGCGGCGATGGAGCTGCCTGGAAACACTGCGTCCCTGCTGCCCGGAATAGGCGGTGGTACGGATGGCCTCAATGGCTGAGACTTTTCCGGCCATCGCCATGGGTTTTCTGGTGGCGATAAGGACGGCGCCATAGGTAAGGAGGGAAACCACCGCCGCAGAGCGGATATTGTCGCTCCAGGACCAGTAGCCGGGGACTGCAATCAACGCAATCACTGCGGCGCAGATGAGTCCGATAGGGATGGCAACCGCAGTCAGCAAGCGCCGCTCCCGCCTGACTATCCGCTTCAACTGCTTCGGCGTGGTTCCCAACACCTTCAGGCGGCCGTATTCCCGCATTTTGCCCATGACGGAAATGTAGAAGATGTTGTAGATCACGATGGCGCAGACCACGGCAATCAGGAGCGCCGCGGCATAGACCTCCATCCCGTTTCCAAGATACAGATCCATCATGCCAAAATAACTGGAGCTGTAAAAGGTCCGATCCTCCGGAATACCCATTTCCGAAAAAAACTGTTCAATGTCTGCCCGGAGCAGGGCCGGTTCCATGCCCTGGCTCCCTGCAAAGCGGAACCGAAGCTCATAGGGGGCATTGTGGCTGTCCGCCTCCACAGCGGCCTCCGAAATCCAGACCGTGAAGATCCGGCTGTCGTTCTCCGCCTCCAGAATGCCAGTGACAGTATAGGGTTTCTCGCCGCTGCCCAAATCCAGGGCCACTGTCTGACCGACATCCCCTGAGAGATCAAAATAGCGGAAAAAGGAGCGTTCCACGCACACCTCGTTCTCTTTTTGGGGATAAGCCCCGGTAATCTCGCCGTATCCCATCAGGTCAATCATCTCTTTGCTTACATAACTGACATTCAAAACACTGTCCTCATGACGGGCGGTTCCCGTCTCGACAGTACAGCCCCATTTCTCAAACTTTCCGGCATCCACAAGCCGGGCGGCCTCTTCCCGGGTCAGCCCGCTGCACCCGGCCTGATACTGTCCAAGGATGCCGTCCAGCGTTTTTGTCTGCTGGGCGGAATAGAGAAAGCAGAGGCTTCCCATCAGGCAGACGGCAAGGGCGATCGTAAGAATAATGAAAACACTCCGACGCCTGTCGGCTTTCATGCTCCGTCCTGCCAGTTTCTGTTCTACTATGCTTGTGTCATTTTCAAAAGGCCATGTCATGGTTTGCCACCTCCTTACAAGGCAATGCATCCTCATTTCCGTTCGGCGGCAATTCGTCGGAAGGCATTCCAAAAGCGCTTCGCGCTTGCCTTCCTCCACCGGGTAATGCCCCCTCACTTCCGTTCGGCGGCAATTCGTCGGAAGGCATTCCAAAAGCGCTTTGCGCTTGCCTTCCTCCTCCCACAATCCTGCCGTCCTCGATCCTTACGATCCGGTCAGCAAGCTGGGCAATCTCGTTATTATGGGTAATCATGACAATGGTCTGGTTAAACTCCATGCTGGTACGCTTTAAAAGCCCCAGCACATCGGCGCTGGTCTTGGAATCCAGATTTCCCGTGGGCTCATCGGCCAGGATGATGGCCGGTTTGGTGATCAGGGCGCGTGCAATGGCAACACGCTGCTGCTGTCCGCCGGAAAGGTTATTCGGCATATTGTTAAGCTTATCTTCCAATGCCAGCATCCTCCCAATCTCGTCCATGAACTTCTCATCCGCCGTGTCGCCGTCCAGCTCCACAGGCAGGACAATATTTTCATAAACATTCAGGATCGGGACAAGGTTATAGTTCTGGAATATAAAACCGATGTTGCGGCGGCGGAAGATGGTCAGCTCCTCGTCATTCTTTTTTGCCAGCTCATCTCCACGGACAGTAACACTGCCGGACGTGGGCGTATCCAGCCCGCCCATCATGTTAAGCAAGGTGGATTTGCCGCTGCCGGACGTTCCGACGATCGCCACAAACTCCCCCTGTTCCACAGAGAGGTTGACGCCATCCAGGGCGCGGGTAATATTGGGCTCACTGCCATAATACTTTTTCAGGTCGATTGTTTGTAATACATTCATAATCAAATGCTCCTTTCCTTATCTCTGTCCTGCTTTTCAGGACATACAGGTATACCCTTGTGGTGTTTCAAGGCTTTCTGCCTGTTAATAAAGAACCTCGTTCTTCGGACATTATAAAATCCAAATGTCACAGAAATGTCCGAGGCGGCATAAAAAATGCGGCTGAAATGTTACAAAACTCGGACATTTCAGCCTGCACTGCCGCGAATCGAGAGTAGGGAAGCTATGTGATATGATCGAGTGCACCTGCTATGCCCCTTTTGATTGTATAAATTGTTGCGCCATAATAACACGACAAAATCAGCACCACCAACAGGCTGGGAATCAGTACGCCAAATTGGAATCCGATACTGCCCATATAGGTAAACACCTTGTGTCCATACCGTACAACAAACGAATAGATCAGCAGCAGAGCAATGATAAAAGCAACAAGACACGGGGTAAAGAAATAGCACAGGCTCTGCCTGCTCACCATCTTTACAATATCCTCTCTGTCTGTTCCCATCCGATACAAAATTCTATACTGCTTATGCTGGTCAATAGAATCCGTTGTGAGATGCAGAGCCAGCACGGTCATACAGATGATGAAGAAAATAATCCCGGAATAGATGCCCAGCAGCCGGACACTGGTTGCGGTCAGAGCAGCATCATTATTCTCCTGCGTCCGAAAGCGGATCGGATCAATAAAGCTGGTGTAATGCCTGTCTGACTGATACTTGGTTTCATATTGTGCAAACAGATACGGATAGCGGTTCTTGAAAGAAGCTGCAATTTCATCCCTGACTGTATCACAGAGATTGTACGGGATTGCTGTTTTTGTATTTGCATAATAGCAGGTCCGCGCAAGATGGAGATTTTCGCACACGGAATCGGGGAACACAAGGATAGAATCAACGTGATGGAACAGGTAGGTTCCCAGCGGGTCATTGCAAATCGCCATATCGGCCAGCGCAAGGATTGTCCCGTCATCCAACAGAATAGACCGATTCCCGCTGCCAATGCTTTCGGCAACGCTTTCCATGTCCATCTCATAGTCCAGGTGCATAAAAAATTCGTCTTCCGCCAACCCAACCGGCTCCATTCCCGCCATCCTCCGCATATCGTTGTAATCGGAAATCCGCATAGCCAGCCTTGGCAGATCGCTCCAATATTCTCTGGTATCAACGGTGTTAAAATCGCTCTCCCACACAAAGTAGCTGCGCTGGGACATATCTTCCGATATAATAATGTCATGCCCTTGCAGGATCTCACTTACAAAGGAAAAGTTAATCTGCGGAATATCGTCTATCTCGTCAATATACATATAGGTGTTGTAGATCATAACATCGTAGGGCATACGATAGTCCAGATAGCCAGTGGTGATCTCTGCCAGCATAGGCAGGATGACGAAGGCCACAAGGGCAATCGTGATTGCCAGAGTTGAGATGGAAAGTATCCTGGCGGTTGAGGACACCTTTTGGAACAGGTTGCCGATCAGAACGGAATTGATGCTGCGGTTCTTCCACCTTTTGCGCCGCCGGATTGCAGTTATGATAAACGCCGCCGCATGATACAGGGCAAATATGCCAATAATCGCTGCTGCGATAGCGGCTGCCTGATACCGGTTGCTGATTTCTTCCGGAATGCTTCCGGCATAAATACCGTTCATGTATGTGAAATGATAGAGTACCACACCCACAATGCTAAAGCACAGTATAGCTATGACAAACGAAACAATATAGTACCGCTTTTTCCTGTCCCGGCCCTCGCTGATCTTCTTTTCGTTCAGCAGGTCTATGAGCTTGATTTTATAAATCCTGCGGACATTCCACGTTCCCACAAGGAGAAAAGAGGCCGCAAAAAACGTAAACGTTACAAGTAGCGTGTCAGGATAAAAACCCAGCCGGAAAGAGGCATCGCCGGTGATCGTCCTCATGACAAATGCTGTTACAATCCCGGCCAGGACTGTCCCCACAATGCACCCGGCGGCCACCGCCGCCATTCCAAACAGAAAGGTTTCTCCAAAGAAGTGCCTTGCAACGGTGCGCTGCTCCATACCGAGAATCATATAGACAGAAAATTCCCGGCTGCGCTGTTTCAGCATATAATTGTTGATATAGCGAACCAGTGCGACAAAGATAACGGAAATTGCCAGTACCGCATAGCGGATGGTATTTTGGAACAGGGCAAGAGAATAATTGCCGTCACCGCCTAAAATATCATTGTATCGGCTGGCCAGGGAGAGAAAGGCAAAAAACAGGGTACTGCTGATAACCAGGGTAAAGAAGTAGATCACATAGTCCCGCAATGCCTTTTTGATATTGTTTCGGAACAGTTTAGCATACATCTGTCTGCCCTCCCCCCATCATAGTGAGAACGTCTAGGATCTTTTCAAAGAACACCTTGCGGGAATCCCGGCCTTTCAAAACCTCGGTGAAAATTATCCCATCCCTCAGGAACAGGATACGGCCCGCGTAACTGGCAGAAAAGGCATCATGTGTCACCATCAGAATCGTTGCCCCCAACTGTTCGTTGATACTCTGCATGGTGCTGAGCAGCATTTGAGAAGAATGGCTGTCTAAAGCCCCGGTGGGTTCATCGGCCAGGATCAGCCTGGGCCTGTTGATGATGGCTCTGGCGCAGGCGCATCGCTGCTTTTGACCGCCGGACACCTGATAGGGGTATTTGTCCAGAATGTCCGTAATGCCCAGCGTCCCTGCCATTTCCCGCACTTTCCCGTCAATCTGCTCCGCTGGCACATTGTTGATCGTCAGGGCCAGTGCAATATTTTCGGAAACCGTCAGCGTGTCCAGGAGATTAAAGTCCTGGAAGACAAAGCCGAGGTTTTCCCTGCGGAACCGGGCCAATGCCTTTTCCCTGATTTCGGTTACATCGGTCCCGTCCAGATAAATGTGGCCTGCGCTGACCGTATCAATCGTAGAAATGCAGTTCAGCAGCGTTGTCTTGCCGGAGCCGGATGCGCCCATAATGCCGACAAATTCACCCTCGCCCACAGAAAAGCTGATGTCATTGATCGCCTTTGTGATATTCACCTGGTTTCCGTAGAATTTCTGGATATGATCCAGCTTCAAAATCTCATTCATTGTGTTCACCTCCGAAGCCATTGTAAACGAAGCCGGCTCTCATTTGTATTAAGTTTTCTTACATAACTCTTACAGAATTGTAAGAAGTGCAGGACCGGTCAGCCCTGCACCTGATAGATGAAGTCATTGACATGGAAAGAAAGCCGGAGGGTTGTGCCCTGTCCCGTGGAATCAGCGCACAGCCCAATGTCCAGTTTATCGCATAGGCGCTTACACAGATATAGGCCAATGCCGGTTGCATCCTGGGCGGCACTTCTCCCGTTTTTGCCAGTGAAGCCCTTTTCAAAAATGCGGGGGAGATCGCCGGCATCAATACCAATACCGTTATCCTGTATACATAAAACCACATTGCTTCCCTGCCGCATGGTATATACCTTGATTATCGGCTGCTTTGTACGATATTTGACCGAATTGACGATAATCTGGTTGAGAATAAAGCACACCCATTTTTCATCGGAATAGACCGTGTCATTCGTTTCACGCAGTTCGATGCTGACGCCATTTTGCAGGAGCATATATTTGTTCTCCGCGATTGCCTGATGGACAACATCGAACAGACGGATTTCCCGCACGGAATAGTCCTTTTCCGTGTGTTCGCTGCGGGCGTAGTAAAGGGCTTGCTCCGTGAAGCGGTTTATTTTTTCAAGCTCCACCAACAATTCTTTTGTCAGGCCATAACGGTGATTCTCACAAAGAAGCCGCATAGCGGTAATCGGCGTTTTGATTTCATGTACCCACTGTTCTATGTTGTCTTTGTACTCCATGCGCTCCCGTCTGACTGCGCCGATCTGCTCCAGCATGGATTTCCCGGCCATCTTCAAAATTTGGTAATACACCCGGTCGTCAGCCCGTTCCGGCTTGTCCATGACCTCGGCAATCAGGTATCGCTCGTCTAATTGTTCTGTTATACACAGCAGTTCGTCCAATATCCCCTTGCGGTTACGGTAGGACTTCCAGAGCCACGCCGCAATAATAAGCAGCCAGATCGCTAAAACAAGGAAAATGCTGTCAGGGCGGTTCCCGTTTACCCACAGAAACACAGCCAAAGCAATCATACAAAGGAAGTGCAGGAACAAAAGAGGTATTTGCTGTTTCCAATATGCTTTGCCATTCATAGTATGTACCCCTGCCGGTGCTTTGTCCTGATAAAATCCGTCAGGCCGATAGACGCCAGTTTCTCACGGATGCGGTTAATGTTGACGCTTAGTGCGTTATCGTCCACATAAACCTGATTGTCCCATAGATATTCTACCATGTCAGCACGGGGGCAGATCACCCCGGCGTGTTTGAAAAGATAGCACAGGATTTTCAGCTCATTCTTTGTCAGATCAACCTGTCTCCCCGCATATTCCAATTTGCCGCTGTCCAAATGGAGAACCGTCCCCTGGTAGGAGAGGTCGGATTGGATTACCGCAGGGTAGGCCCGCTTTAGCAGGGAAGCGATCTTTGCCAGCAGGATTGCCGTATTATAGGGCTTTGTGATAAAAGCGTCGCCGCCCAGCATGATACTGTTCAATTCGTCCATGTCTGTGGTGCAGCTTGTCACAAAGATAATCGGCACGTTGGAAAAACCGCGTATTTGCGAACACAGGGTAAAGCCGCTGGTCTGCGGCAGCTTTATATCCAGTAAAATTAAATGCGGTTGGAAGTCTTTGGCCGTTTGGGCAACCGCAGTAAAATCCGTGGCCGCAGAAGCTTCGTAATTGTTCCCTTCTAAAAGTGTGATAAGTTCTGCCCGGATAACGGGATCATCCTCAATCACAAGAATTTTTTGTTTCATTGTGCCCACCTCCAATTAAGATAACATACATTGTTTTCCTCCTTTCATTCGCAGGCAACCGCATATTGGGACACAGGGAACAGTTCCGCATGACGCAGAAGGAACTGGCAGAAAAAGAGGCATTGCTTCCTGCTGCTCACCAGGATTTCAAACATTCCCTTTCTTACAATACCACCTTCTGCAGGATATTATCAACAGTTTTATCCTGGCACTGGAAGAAAGGGAAGCACAGAGCGGAGAACGACCTCTCTGTGCTTTTGGGTGCTCCGAAACGCCGACATGGTATCTGGCCTGGGGCTATTCCGCATTAAATCCTCTTTCTGCCCCAGAATCTCCGCAACTTATTGAACTTGGTACTGAACCGCCCCCGCCCCGTATGTGGAAAGACCGCAAAAACTTGCACCTTTATGGAAAAACTGTTATATTAGATCCGGGACACGCTCTAAGATCCGGAAGGAGGATTAAATGAACAGATATGTAAGGAATTTAAGCCGTTTGGAATTTATGGTAACTTTTGCCTGCACAGGCAATTGTAAGCATTGTTCGCAGGGCGGGCACAGCGGAACCGGTGAACATATGGATGCCGAAGCCGCCGCCCGGGCAGTATACGGTGCGGCAGGCAAATATAACATAACTTCGGTTATGGCTTTTGGCGGGGAACCTCTGCTTTATCCCGAAACAGTGTATGCCATACATTCAGCGGCAAAGGCAATGAATATTCCGAAACGGCAGATCATCACCAATGGATTTTTCAGCAAAGATAAAGAGAAAATTAAGGCAGTTGCCGAAAGGCTGGTACAATGCGGGGCAAATGAATTCCTTCTTTCGGCGGATGCATTTCATCAGGAAACAATCCCCCTTGCACCGGTTATGGAATTTGCGGCGCAGGTCAGCCGTTTTAATGTACGTCTGCGTGTCCATCCCGCATGGCTCGTCAGCAAAGAAGACAGTAATCCATATAACAGCCGTACCAACGGGATTATGGCGGAGTTTGAAGCCATGGGAGTCGCACAGTCGGACGGGAATATTATTTTTCCCAGCGGAAATGCACGGAAATATCTGAGCGAATATTATGATGCGGAACAGGAATATCCCAATCCTTATGAACAGAATCCGGAAGACCTTCAGGCAATATGCATTGAACCGGATGGCGCGGTATTAGGCGGGAATATTTACAGGGCGGATATTTTGGATATCCTGGAGGGGTATGAACCAATGCCACATACTTAAGCCCTTTGCACACCTGATATGGAGGAAATAGGGTTATGAATATTTATGATATAGCAAAGCTTGCAGGCGTCTCTATTGCCACTGTCTCCCGGGTAGTGAATGACAGCCCGAAGGTCAGTGAGAAGACAAAAGCTGTCGTCCTGAAAGTAATGGAAGAAAATAATTATACGCCGAATGTATTTGCCAGAGGGCTTGGGCTTGGTTCTATGAAATCAGTGGGAATTGTATGCCCTGATGTGGCGGATGCCTATATGGCAAAGGCTGTTTCGTATCTGGAAAAGAATCTCAGGGGGTATGGCTATGACTGCATTTTATATTGCAGCAGCTATGATGAGGAGGACAAACGCCAGGCGGTGGAAATGATTTTGAAGAAACAGATTGACGCGCTGATCCTGGTTGGTTCCATTTATGCAAATATCAGTGGTAAAACACCGGATTATATACGGGATATTGCTTCTGATATTCCGGTCTTCCTTATTAACGGTTACTTGCCGGATCCCCGCGTTAACTGTGTGCTGGCGGATGATTTCCAGGCGGTATACGATATAACGGAGGAATTGCTGTTTGCGGAAAAGAAAAGGATCCTGTTTCTGTCCAATTCCCAGTCTTACAGTGCCAGGAGGAAGCTTCAGGGATATCTGGACTGTTTAAAAGCCCACGGCATAGAGACGGATGGGGATTTGGTACTTTACTCTGAAAATTCCATCTACGCTACGCGGGATATGTTATTCCGCAGGCGGAATCTTTCTTTTGACAGTGTTATTGCAACCGAGGACGGGCTTGCCATAGGCGCCATGAAATATGCTGCCGTTATTGGCATGCGCGTCCCGGAAGAAATCAATGTGATAGGTTATAATAATTCAGAACTCGCCATCGGCTGTTCGCCGGAACTCAGTTCCGTGGACAGCCGTGTGGAGGTTTTATGCAAAATGGCGATTGACTCCCTGATGTCCCTGTTGGGGGGGAATCCGGCGCCGCAAAAGCAACTGGTTAAATGCCATCTGGTCAAACGCCTGACGACAGATTTTTGACAGCCAACTATTATTTTACAGCCGTTTTCATCAGTTCATAAGTACCTTTTTCTTCTATGATATCCAAATCTTTGGCAACGGCATTTTCCAGCCCGGCAATATCGGTTAAATCCTCCCCCCAGAATGCTTTGTTTGAGAGAACCGCTTTTGTAAGCGCTGCGGCGCCGTCCTTTTTATGCGCGTCATAAAATTCCAAAACAGCCCTGTCGTCGCTGATTGGGTATTCCTGTTCCCCGCGGAGCCCGGTGAAGCCCTTTTCATCCAGACGTACCCCGCGATAAAAGGCAATATAACATGCCAAGGACGCGGTCAGGCATCCGGGAAGTTTTTTATATTTTTCCACATATCCTTTCAGGGAGGGCATCACCCTTGCTTTCCATTTGGAAGTGGAGTTCAGCGAAATGGATAATAAGGCATGGTCGATAAAAGGATTATTAAACCGGTCTGTCACAGCCTTTGCAAAATCCGTCAATTCCTCTTCGGGAAGTGTCAGTGTCGGTATTATTTCTTTGTAAATGGCCTGGTTCATGAAGTTCCGGATTACATCATCTTCCATGCAGCCCCGGACGATATCCTGCCCCGCCAGAAAAGCGCCCAATACCATGGAAGTGTGTGCGCCGTTCAGGATACGTACTTTTCTTTGCTTATAAGGTTTATGGTTGTCGGTAATCAGTACCGGAAGGCCGGCTTTCTCAAAAGGAAGTTCTTCTTTCAGGCTCTGCGGCCCTTCTATTACCCAGAAGCCGAATACTTCCCCGGTATCGATCACATTGTCCTCATACCCCAATTCCTCGCAGATTGTCGCCGCTTCGTTCCGGGGGTAGCCGGTCACGATCCGGTCAACAAGCGTGGAACAGAAAATATTCTCTTCCTTTATCCAACGGGTAAATCCTTCGCCTAATTTCCACTGGTCAGCATATTGAAGGACGCATTTTTCCAGTTCTTTTCCGTTATCGTCAATGAGTTCGCAGGATAAAATGACGAATCCCTTTCCTTTTTCGTTTCCGAAGGCCCGGTATCTGGCATAAAGGAACTGTGTCAGTTTTCCCGGGTAGGAAGCGGCAGGTTTATCCTCAAACCGGCAGGACGGGTCATACCGGATTCCCGCTTCCGTAGTGTTGCAGGTAATATAACGAAGCTCCGGGTTTTGGGCGCATTCCATATATTTCTCATAGTCGGAGTAAGGGTTCAGGCAGCGGCTGACACTGGAAATAACCCTCTTATCGTTTACTTTCTGTCCGTTTTCGCTTCCGCGCAGGAACAGTGTGTAAAGGCCATCCTGTCCATTGATAAATTCTTTGATGCGTTCACCGCCTTCGATCGGCTGGACAAGGACGATTTTGGAATTAAAACCGCATTTCTCGTTCAGAATGTCTACAAAATAGTCAACAAAGGCGCGGAGAAAATTCCCTTCTCCAAACTGTAAAATACGCTCCGGCGCGTCTTTTAAAAGATAACCGCTGTAATTCATTTCCTCCAGTGTCTGATAACAAAGTTTTTTCATTTTCCTTCCTTCCTGTATCCGTTTATGAAATAAACAATACCATTTTTATTTATAATGTAACTCCCTGTTTGAAAATAGCCATATCATGGAAACCGGCCTCCTCTGCTTTGACTTTCCTTCCGGAGGCTACTTCCAGCACATAATGAAAGAGTTCTTCCCCAAGTTCTTCCAACGGTTTTCCGTCCGTCAGCGTTCCGCAGTTGAAGTCAATCCATCCGCTTTTGTGCTGCGCCAGAGGGGTGTTGCTGGATATTTTTACTGTAGGGACGGGGGAGGCAAAGGGAGTCCCGCGTCCGGTAGTAAACAATACAATATGTGCGCCGGAAGCTGCCAGGGCGGTGGATGCAACCAGGTCGTTTCCCGGGGCGCTGAGCAGGTTCAGCCCGTTTACGGATACTTTTTCTCCATAGGATAGTACGCTCCTGACGGGAGCGGAGCCTGACTTTTGCGTACAGCCCAGTGATTTGTCTTCCAGGGAGGAAATACCGCCCTTCTTGTTGCCCGGGGAAGGGTTTTCATAAATGGTCTGCCCATGGCTTGTAAAGTAGTTTTTGAAATCATTGATGAGCGTCACTGTTTTATCAAATAACTCTTTGTTTTCACAGCGGTTCATAAGCAGCGTTTCCGCACCGAACATTTCCGGGACTTCCGTGAGAATGGTGGTTCCGCCGCTCCCAATCAGTAAGTTCGAAAATCTTCCTACGGTCGGGTTTGCAGTGATTCCGGAAAGCCCGTCGGAGCCTCCGCATTTCATTCCCACGATCAGCTTACTGCATGGAATCGGCTCTCTTTGGAAAGTGCAGGCGTATTCGGCAAGCTCCTTCACCAGTTTCAGACCGTCTGCAATCTCATCTTCCGATTCCTGGCAGACAAGGAATTTTACCCGGCGTTCATCTACTGTCCCGAGGTAATCTTTTAACACGTCAATATTACTGTTTTCACAGCCGAGCCCGAGCACCAGCACGCCGCCCGCATTGGGATGACTGATAAGATCCGCGAGTATTGTCCGTGTATTTTCCTGGTCATCCCCCATCTGGGAACAGCCGTAAGGGTGGGGGAAAGCCGCAATGGCGTCAATGGTCCCCTTTCGGAAAGCCTGGGCTTTCCTTTCAATAGCGGCAGCCACATTATTGACACAGCCGACAGTGGGAATAATCCAGATCTCATTGCGTACCGCGGCCCGGCCGTCCGCCCTGCGGTATCCCCGGAAATAAGATTCCCTTATTGCCGGTAATCCGGGAAGCAGCTGTGGCTGGTAGGTATATGTCAATACCTCTCCCAGTCCCGTTGACATATTGTGTGTGTGGATCCATGCCCCCTTTGCAATATCCTCCCTGGCGATGCCGATGGGGGCGCCGTATTTTATCACGGCTTCCCCTTTGGCGATTTGGCACAGGGCAAATTTATGTCCCTGGGGGATATCTTCCAGAAGTGTTACCGTATCCCCTGTGACATCGAGAGCGCTTCCGGCTGCCAGCGGCTTCAGGGCGACGGCAGCCTTGTCGTTTGGATGGATTTTAAAAAAATTCTGCATAACTTCCTCATTTCTGCACAGCTTTTCTGTTTTTGTGCATGGTGTTATTCCATACGTTTTAATATGCAAATAATTTGCAAAGTTCTATAATACAAAATGTAAGTACTTACATATACATTACATGCCTTTGCCGGGACAGTCAATATACAACTTAATATAGATTCATTTTTCGTTATTATGCACAAATTTGGAAGAGTAATTTTGTTAAAAATTTAACGAAAAGGAAGTTGAAAAATTATTTCTTGCTGTTATAATTTTAATATAATGTAAGTGCTTACAAAAAATATATACGGCACACCAGTTAAATTTACAGCATACCCTGGCTGCAATTTACAGCATGTCCGGCTGCAGGCCGCCTTGCCAGGCACCTTTCGGGTTGCGTTACTGTAAATTTGGGCAGTCTGCAGTATAACAAACATAAAAACATAAAACAGGCATAAACCAGAAATAAAATGGAAATGAGGAAAACAATATGAGAATTTTGAAAAAAAGCGGAATAGCAGTAGCCGTTATCGGATTATTCCTGGCCTTCACTGTTTTTTTCAGCGGGTGCGGAACTGAGAACGGTAAGCGGATTGTCCGCATTTCCCATGCACAGTCAGAAACTCATCCGGAGCACCTTGGCCTTTTGAAGTTTAAGGAATACATAGAGGAAAATCTCGGTGATAAATATGAAGTGCAGATTTATCCGAATGAATTGCTGGGCGGCGCCCAAAAGGCTATCGAACTGACCCAGACGGGAGCCATAGACTTTGTTGTCGCCGGTACAGCGAACCTGGAAAACTTTGCGGATGTCTATGAGGTATTCAGTATGCCTTATCTCTTCACTTCCGAGGAAGCGTATCATGAGGTAATGAACGACACCGCTTATATGGAGCAGGTGTATGTATCTACGGATGAAGCCGGTTTCCGCGTTATGACATGGTACAATGCAGGGACCAGGAGCTTTTATGCGAAAAAGCCCATAGAAACCCCGGAGGATTTGTCCGGCCTGAAAATGCGTGTACAGCAGAGCCCCGCCAGTGTAAATATGTGCAATGCTTTTGGGGCGGCCGCATCCCCGATGAGCTTCGGTGAGGTTTATACGGCCATCCAGCAGGGGGTTATTGACGGTGCCGAAAATAACGAACTTGCCCTTACAAACAACAAGCATGGTGAAGTAGCGAAATACTATTCTTACAATAAACATCAGATGGTGCCGGATATGCTGATTGGGAATCTGAAGTTCCTCGAGGGGTTAAGTGAGGAAGAGTATGAGATTTTCCGCGAAGCCGCCCTTCTTTCTACAGAAGAAGAGATGAAATACTGGGATGAACAGGTAGAGGAGGCAAAACAGATTGCCGAAAATGAGATGGGCGTGACATTTATCGATGTGGACGTACAGTTGTTCAAGAATAAAGTATCGGACGTACAGCAGGAAATGCTGGATGCCAATGAGTCCATCCGCGGCCTGTATGAACATATCCAGGAAGTAAACGCAAAGTATATAGGCAATGAATGACAGCGGTGCAGGAAGCGAGCATCCGTCAGCCGCAAAAGACTGTGAAAACAGCAGAGCCATAGAGGAAGTGCCCGGAAAAAATCTGGCCATGCACTGCCGCTATGGCACTGCGGAACTGGAACAGCAGGCCATAGAGGAAGTGCCCGGAAAAAAATCTGGCCATGCATTTTTGGACAGAATTTTTTCCGCAGGGGAGGCACTGCCGCTATGGCACTGCGGAACTGGAATAGGAGGAAGAAATATTATGGATATTTTACATAAAGCCCGAAAAGCAATAGATAATGTCCTGAGCAGTGCCTGTGCAATTATTTTTGCAGCTATGGTGGTTATCGGCACTTATCAGATTATCACCCGTTTTATTTTTAAAAATCCCAGTACGATATCGGAGGAACTTTTGACCTACAGTTTCACATGGATGGCTCTTCTTGCCACGGCCTTTGTCTTTGGCAAACGCGATCATATGCGGATGGGTTTTATGGCCGATAAGCTCAATGAGGCCGGAAGGAAGGTTCTGGCGATTGTTGCCGAATTTTTGATTATTCTGTTATCCGGATGTGTAACGATTTACGGGGGTTTTAACATTATGAAACTGACCATGACACAGTCCACAGCTTCTCTTGGGATTCCGATGGGTGTGGTGTATACCATCATTCCGGTTTCCGGTATTTTAATTTTAATATATTCGATATTAAATATCATAGATCTTGCCGCCGGATATGCGAAAGCTCCCGGCGGAGAAGAACAGGCATAGGAAAGGAGTAAAGAAAAGTATATGAATACTGCAATACTTTGTGGTTTGATTATTTTAATAGTGCTGGTTATCCTGCTTTTAGCCGGCGTACCTATTGCTGTCGCACTTGGGATTTCATCTATCTGTGCGATCCTTCCGGTCATGGATACCGGGGTGGCTGTACTGACCGGCGCCCAGCGTATTTTTTCCGGCATATCTGTTTTCAGCCTGCTGGCCATTCCGTTTTTTATTCTGGCGGGTAATATTATGAACAAAGGCGGTATTGCCGTCCGGTTGATTAATCTGGCAAAAGTAGTTACCGGCCAGATGCCGGGCGCCCTGGCGGAAACAAATGTACTTGCCAATATGCTTTTTGGGGCTATCTCCGGTTCGGGTACTGCTGCGGCTTCCGCTATGGGTTCCATCATCGGGCCTATTGAAAAGGAAGAAGGATATGACCCTGATTTCTCTGCAGCTGCCAATATTGCAACGGCCCCAACCGGGCTGCTTATTCCGCCCAGTAATGTAATGATTACCTTTTCCCTGGTCAGCGGCGGGACTTCCGTTGCAGCCCTGTTCATGGCCGGATATATACCGGGTATTCTCTGGGGGCTGGCATGTATGCTTGTGATTTATGTAATTGCAAAAAAGCGCGGATACCGAAGCCGGACAAAATTTACGGCGAAAGAAAAACTGAATATTTTTCTGCAGGCTTTGCCTTGCCTGATGCTTATAATCATAGTTATCGGAGGCATTATCGGGGGGATTTTTACAGCTACGGAAGGTTCCGTTGTTGCTGTGGTATACAGCCTGCTGCTTTCCCTGTTTGGCTATAAGTCCATCAAAATAAAGGAAATCCCGCAGATTCTCAAGGACAGTGCGGAAATGACCGGCATAATTATTTTCCTGATTGGCGTGTCCTCCATTATGTCCTGGGTGATGGCTTTTACGAATATCCCGGCGGCAGTTTCTTCCGGCCTTTTGTCAGTCAGCAATAATAAGATAGTTATTTTCCTGATGATTAATGTCCTGCTGTTAGTGGTAGGGACTTTCATGGATATGACACCCGCCTGCCTGATTTTTACGCCGATTTTCCTTCCGGTGTGCCAGGCGCTTGGAATGCATACGGTCCATTTCGGGATTATGATGATTTTCAACCTATGTATAGGGACAATTACACCTCCTGTCGGTACGACCCTGTTTGTGGGTGTTAAGGTCGGGGGTGTAAAGATTGAAACGGTATTTAAGCAGCTTTTGATTTACTTTGCGGCAATTTTCATTACCTTGATGCTTGTAACGTATATTCCGCAAATCAGCTTGTGGCTGCCCAGTCTTATGGGATATGTATAAAATTATAAGAGCTTGTCTAAAATCTTCTTTTTGCCGGATGTGCGCCGCAGTTTGCGGGAGGCTGGCCCCTCATTCAGGGCCAGCCTCCCGCAAACTGGTGAAAATGGGATTTTAAACACGCTCTAACACAGGATTATATTATTTTGCGTAAAAAAGAGGAACAGGGGTTAAGGCTCCTGTTCCTCACTGCAATATGTCATCGCAAATCCAGATGAAAAAATGCTTGCTTTTTCACGTTATTTAATTGTAATTATCGATGCATGGCTGGAACATATCTTTAGTTACACCGCATATAGGGCAGCACCAGTCAGCCGGAAGATCCTCAAATGCCGTTCCGGGAGCAACACCGTGTTCCGGATCGCCTTTTGCAGGATCATAAGTATAGCCGCAAGGATTGCAAAAATATTTTTTCATAATGCTTCGTCTCCTTATCTGTTTTTTTTAGGGTCTGTTTCCCCGAAATTATGTTGGGCCAAAAACAGCATAAATGAACCTGTAAGGCCATTTCACCCGCTGTTTCCATGAACCATATTTTGGTATCGGTACCAAATAAGATAATAAATATTATAGTCTTTACAGGGGCTGGTGTCAAGAAACAATTACTCCAAATCGGAAGATATTGACGGGTAAAGATAGATGAGAAAAAATGGTGCTGCAAAATAAACTATGTTATAATTTATTTTGTCAAATAGAAAGTTGAAAGGAAAATAAAAAAATGATTCATTGTGGGACACAAAGATTAGAAACCGAACGATTGATTTTAAGAAGATTCACCAGTGAAGATGCCTCTGCCATGTATAGGAACTGGGCATCCGATGATGAAGTGACAAAATATTTAACATGGCCTACACATTCCAACGTTGATGTCAGTAAATCTGTACTGGAAAGTTGGGTAAACTAGATGTTTCTATGGTGCAGATCGGATATTGTATTGGAAAAACATGGTGGAAAAGGGGAATCACTTCCGAAGCAATGAGGGCGGTTATGGACTTCTTTTTTGGCAAGGTAGGCGTAAACCGCATTGAGGCGCGCCATGATCCAGGAAATCCAAATTCAGGCAAAGTAATGATGAAATGCGGGATGAGGTATGAAGGTACCCTGCGCAGTTCAGATCGCAACAATCAAGGGATATGCGATGCCAGTTATTATTCACTGTTAAAGTCGGAGCGATAAAATCTGAGTTTATCTCTAACCTCCAGGCACAACCGGTTGCACAGAACTGGATAGGGACTGTAATAACCTGTGACAGTTGCGCCGAAATTATTGGTTGGTAGACCACTAAAGATACGGAGGGTTTCAATGTACATCTAGTCAGAATAATATGTGCTTTATTTTATGATATGTGGTATGATGATTCTATACTCTTACGGAGAAAATTAAAATGGTGCATACATTTGAACTATCAAAAATGCTTTCACGAGATACATTTAATGAAACCATAAAAGAACAAATTCCATCTATCCCATGGAAACAAATATATGATATGAGAAACTGTATCGTTCATGGATACGACGGCATAGAAATGAAAATTGTATGGGAAACCATTACAAATGACTTGCCAAAACTGCAAAAGGAATTAAAAGACTTTTTATTGTTATGATGAAATCCGTAATACACAGAGAAATATGAGTGTTTCGTAAACATGAGCAAGAAGGGAGATTAAGCGAATGGAAGAACTGTATTCAGAGATTTTTTAGAGGTAGAATATAATCAAGAATCCTTGTTATGCCTTTTGCGGGCAGCGGCATTTACTACAATATGCTGCTGCCCGTTATTCTTTATTCATAAGGAAATTAGGAAATGTTTGTTTTTCTCTGTGTATTGCGATTTTTTGCGGCTAAACGAAATGCCTTTTCCATTGCAGGAGTAAGTTCGGGAGAATCTTCATCAAATACAATTTCTTTTTTTGCCGCTTCTTCTATTTGCCTGATTTGTTCCTTTGTGGGTTTCTGGTTTCTATCCAAAGTAACTGTCCGTATCATAATAAATGCTCCTTTCTGTTTTGGTGGCAAGTCTTGCCGATATTAGACGTATATTTTCTTTTCGTTCAGTATAAACGACAAATAGAATATCATTTACCATTCCAATAGTATTATAACGGTCTTCATTAATACTGTGTTCTATATCATAAATTTCAATGCGTTGTAAATCGTTAAAGACCAACATTGCTGTTTCAAAATCAATTCCATGTTTCTTTAAATTTAATTGATTTTTATCCTCATCCCATTCAAATTTCAATGTAATACCTCCTGTTCGTGTTGAAAAGGTACTTACATTATACACTATTTTGGACAGGAATAAAAGAGTGATTGAAATGTTTGAGTTGTTTGAACATTTCAAACAATAATAGTACCATAGACACATTGTAGAATCGGGTAAGAATCAAGAGGTTATCAACAGGGATTCTTGTATTGCCGCTCTCATAGTCTGCATATGTCCTTTGTGTAGCACGCTTCTGGAATAGTATAAGGGAGGGGGGGGGTAACCAATTAGGTACATGGATTTTTCATACTGGAATTTATGGGGAAAATAGGAGTGTAATAAAAGGACAATTAAAAAGGGAACAAACCAATTCCGGTTCATTCCCTTAATCTCAAAAATCCTTTAAGATCCGGCGTCCTTCTTAGCCAAAGTACCTCTTTAACAGACCCTCAAATGCCTTGCCATGTCTTGCCTCATCCCTTGCCATCTCATGCACGGTGTCATGGATTGCGTCAAGATTCGCAGCCTTAGCGCGTTTTGCAAGATCAAATTTGCCTGCGGTTGCCCCGTTTTCAGCTTCTACACGCATCTCAAGGTTTTTCTTTGTGGAATCTGTCACTACTTCGCCCAACAGTTCAGCGAATTTAGCAGCATGTTCAGCCTCTTCCCATGCAGCTTTTTCCCAGTAAAGGCCGATTTCCGGATAACCTTCCCTGTGGGCTACCCTTGCCATAGCCAGGTACATGCCGACTTCCGAGCATTCTCCGTTGAAGTTAGCCCTTAAATCAGCTAAAATATCTTCGCTTACGCCCTGTGCAACACCTACAACGTGCTCAGCAGCCCATGACCTGTCTTCGCTCTGCTGTGTGAATTTCTCGGCAGGCGCATTGCACTGAGGGCATTTCTCGGGAGCAGCGTCCCCTTCATGAACGTAACCGCATACTTGACATACAAATTTCATAATACATTCTCCTTTTCTTTAAATAAGTATAGTTTATAATGGATATATGTGTAACTGCCCGGTTTGGAAAACGGGCAAATACCGGACGGAGCGGGCTATGGGATACCTGGCAGGCTTATGACAGTGTGTCCCTGCAGCAATTTTCGCATATCCCGTAAAAATAGGTGATGTGCCCTTCTATCTTCCCGGAAAAGTTTTTCCCGGCTGTTTCTGTAATGTGGTCGATGCTTTCCATGGACAAATCCAATACACAGCCGCACTGGCGGCATACAAAATGATTGTGCGGCGAGGTATCCGCGTCGAAGTGGTCTACCCCGTCTCCCAGGCGGAGCCTTTGTATCTCTCCCATATCGGAAAGCAGGGTAAGGTTACGGTATACGGTGCCAAGGCTGATATTTGGATATTGCTGACGGACATTCGTGTAAACAATGTCGGCAGTCGGGTGATCCTTCCTGGTACAGAGGAAGTCTTTGATAAGTTCCCTC
The DNA here is from genome assembly GCA_947385425.1 of uncultured Lachnospiraceae bacterium. Taxonomy (GTDB): domain Bacteria; phylum Bacillota; class Clostridia; order Lachnospirales; family Lachnospiraceae; genus Kineothrix. The sequence continues at coordinate 23,332 of CANDKY010000065.1, forward strand.
TGCTTGCTGTATTTCAGCGCCATATCTGCTCTCCTTTCCCTTTCTTCAATACCGTTTTACCATTACTGATTTTCAGTACTGTATTATTACCGATGTTTTGCAAATAAAACAGTAATAATTACTGTTTTTATTATAATGAAAAATTTACAAAAGTCAATACCATTTTATGAAGTTTTAATAAGTGCGCGATAAAACTTATGATATAATAAACAGATAAGAAAGGCAAGGGAGCGGGAATGAAATTTAAAACGAGACTGTTGATCACTTTTTTAACGATTGTGTTGCTGCCTCTTATCCTTACCACTGTGGCATACATCAGCATAGGCGGATATTTGCTGAACGCCGAGAGGGAATTCGGCATGGTGAATTCGGATTATAATATGCTGTCTGACCCGATGGACGGTTTTGTCCAGATATCGGAAGAGATGCTCCAGGAGGTAAAAGGGCAGATCGCGCTGGATGCCGGCAGGATAGAGGACAGGGAATATCTGGAAGAGCTGAATGAGAGGATAGTGGACAAGGCTTCTTATATTATAGTCCGCAAAGGAAGCAATATCTATTATGCGGGGAACGGGGAAGCGGCAGGGAAGATATTTGACCTTTTGCCAAAGTACGGGTATGCCAGTGAAAATGAGGATTCCAGCTATTATTTCGGAAGTATGTCAAAGATGGTGAAACAGTTGGATTTCCGGTTCAGGGACGGGGACGAGGGCAGTATTTTTATTGTTACGAAAGTAAATTCCGTGATATCGAAAAAACTTTTGGTGGATATGTTCATTGCCATAGTCATTATTCTCGTATTTACCAGCCTGATGCTGACACGGTGGATCTCTACGGGGGTTTTTCTCCCGGTCAATGAGCTGAACACTGCCATGAAGAGTATTGCGGGAGGGAATCTGGAATATGTGCTGAATACGGACAGCAAAGGTGAAATCGGAGAATTGTACCGGAATTATGAAGACATGCGGCTGCGGCTGAAAGAGTCCACAGATGAGAAATTCCAGCATGAGAAACAAAACAGGGAATTGATCAGTAATATTTCCCATGATCTGAAGACGCCGATTACGGCAATCAAGGGCTATGTGGAAGGCATTATGGACGGAGTAGCGGACACGCCTGAGAAAATGG
>CANDKY010000066.1 GCA_947385425.1 uncultured Lachnospiraceae bacterium
AGGATGGTTTATGGGTGGAGGATAAGGAGTATGGCAGAAAGTCAGAATGTTGAATATAAAGAGTCATGGAGAGATGAATATCTAAAATGGATCTGTGGCTTTGCGAATGCGCAGGGAGGAAGTATTTATATTGGAATTAATGATGACGGTGAGGCTGTTGGAGTGACTGATTGTAAGAAACTTCTTGAAGATATTCCGAATAAAATTAAGGACACTATGGGAATTATTGCTGATGTAAATTGTCTGGATAAAAATGGAAAACAATATATTCAGATTATAGTAAATCCCAGTTCATACCCAGTCAGTTATCGTGGCGAGTATCATTATCGGAGTGGAAGTACAAAACAGCAGCTTCGAGGCTCCGCATTGACGGAATTTCTTGTCAGAAAGACAGGATATCGTTGGGATGCAGTTCCAATTGATAATGTTTCCGTTGCAGACTTGGATATAGAGAGCTTTGAAATCTTTCGTCGAGAGGCTGTTCGAACAGAACGTATGACACGTAAAGATTTGGAATGCACAAATGAGGAATTGCTTAATAAGTTGGGATTGATTATTGATGGAAAACTGAAACGGGCAGCAGTTTTGTTGTTTTATCGCAATCCACAGCGTTTTTTTACGGGATGCTATGTGAAAATCGGAAAGTTTGGGATTGGTTCTGATCTTCAATATCAGGACGTGGTAGAAGGGTCGCTTATTTTGATTGCAGACAGAGTGGTGGAACTGATTTATTTGAAAAAATAAATTGTGCAGACCGTCTGCACAAATGAATTAGAAAGAGTTTTATGGATGAATATGGGGAAATTATTCCTAAAGAAGCCGAAACCATTACTAGAAAATCAGCTGTGACAGTGCGAAGGTATTTTAAAATGCTTGCAGATACGAGTTATATAGTGGCAGAGGGGAACACAAACAATATACTTTATTGTATTTCTGAAAGCAAGTATCCGATGAAAAAATAACACAACTGCAAATTGTGTTAGATAATCTCAAAGCGGAGGAACAGGATTTTTGTCTTTTGAAACTCTGTAAGACGAAAGAAGACTATGGCAGTGAGATATTATCAATGAATAAGTTTAATGTGAACGGGCTATGTTTCCCGGAAGAACATTACATGGTCCATTTGGAGGAACGTGTAGGGAAAGAAAGGAACTTGTAGACAGCCAGAAATATTTTGTTGATCGGATTACAAGGTTTTTCTCGATTTTCCCGGCCTGCTGCGGGATTATTATCTGGATAGGAAACAGACGGCAAACCGTATTTTTGAGACGGGGAAATATAATCTTTTCCTGTCGGAAGAATTGCTGGAGGATAAATCCTATAGGACGGCTTCGGAGATAAAGGGCCAGTTTATCCGGCTGTAAATTTAGCGGGTGTGCAGTATATATAGTGGAGGTAAAGTATGGGACTTAGGTTTTATTTCGGGCCTTCCGGTTCGGGGAAGAGCACGCGGCTTCACAGGGAAATCGTAAGCCGTGCCATCGCGGAGCCGGGGACGGATTTCCTTGTGATTGTGCCGGATCAGTTTACGATGCAGACGCAGATGGATTTGGTAAAGGCGCATCCGAAAAAGGGGATTATGAATATTGATGTGCTGAGTTTCGGCAGGCTTTCCCACCGTATTCTGGAAGAGGTGGGCGGTGATGCACGGGCGGTCCTGGATGATACGGGGAAAAGCCTGGTGCTGCGCAAGGTGGCGGAGGGCATCGGGGAGGAGATGCCTGTCATTGGCGGCAATCTTGGGAAAATCGGGTATATACATGAGGTGAAATCCGCAGTTTCGGAATTTATGCAGTACGGGATCGGCGTGAAGGAGCTGGATGAACTGACGGAGTATGCTAAGAGGCGGGGGGCGCTTTACCATAAGCTGAAGGATTTGGGTGTGCTTTACAGGCATTTCCTGGAGTATATCCGGGAAAAGTACATAACAACGGAAGAGACCCTGGATCTGCTCTGCCGCATGCTGCCAAAGTCCCGTCTGATCCGTAACAGTGTGGTGGCTTTTGACGGGTTTACGGGCTTTACGCCGATACAGAACCGGTTGATACAGAATATTATGGGCCTGTCCCTGGAAGTGATTGTGACGGTGGTTATGGACGGCGCGGAAACGGATCCTTATGTGCCGGACGGGGAACAGAAATTATTTTACCTGAGCAAAAAGACGGTGCGGGACTTGGACAGGCTGGCTAAGGAGGCCGGGGTGCCGCGGGGGACGGATGTTTTTGTCGGGAAGAGTGCTTCCGCCGGGAGAGACAGTTTGGCCGGGAAGAGTGCTTCCGCCGGGAGAGACGGTTTGGCCGGGAAGAGTGCTTTAGCCAGTAGGGAGGACTTTGCCGGAAGGGGTGCGGCTGCAGGCGGAAGGAAGATTGCGGGCGCAGGCTGCGGAAACGGAGACGGGGAAGAGGAACTTCCGCGTTTTTATGGGAACAGGGAGATGCAGCATCTGGAAAAGTATCTGTTCCGTTACCCTGTGAGGGCCTATGAGGGGGAAAATACGGCTATCCATCTGTTTGAAGCTTCCTCGCCGCAGGAGGAAATCCGGCAGGTGTGCATACGTTTGCTGGAGCTGGTGCAGGAGGGACATTTCTGTTACCGGGATTTTGCCGTTGTCACCGGGGATATGGCATCTTATGCGGGGCATGTGGAGGCGGAAGCGGAGAAATTCGGCATTCCTGTCTATCTGGATCAGACGAAGGGGATTATGCTTAACCCGTTTATCGAATATATCAGAAGTGCATTGAAAATCGTGATGGATAATTTCTCTTATCAGGCGGTGTTCCATTACCTGCGCAGCGGGCTGGCCGGTTTTGACAGGGAGGAAACGGATCTGCTGGAAAATTATGTCTTGTCTTACGGTATCAGGGGGCGCGGCCGCTGGGAAAAGATCTTCACGGCCAAACCGCCGGAAATGGAGGCGGAGGAGCTGGAACGGCTGAACGCGGTGCGTGAGGGGCTATTGGAGGGGCTGTCGCCGCTTCTGGAAAGGGGGATGGATACGGCGGGGGAGAAAATCCGCGCTTTGTATGCGTTTCTTATCAAAAACAAGGTGCAGGAGAAGCTGGCTGTCTATGAGCGCCGGTTCCAGGCGCAGGGCGGCATAGGGAAAGCGGCGGTGCGCGCCAGGGAATACGGGCAGATTTACCGCCTGGTGATGGATTTGCTGGATCAGATGGACAGCCTGCTGGCTGACGAGCGGATGGGGATGAAAGAGTTTGCCGATATCCTGGATGCCGGGTTCGGGGAGATCCAGGTAGGGACGATCCCGCAGAATGTGGACCGGGTGGTGGTCGGGGATATCGAGAGAAGCCGCCTGAAGGAGATTAAGGTGCTGTTTTTTGTGGGTATCAATGACGGGAATATTCCAAAGAATGCGGGCAGCGGGGGGATTATTTCCGATATTGACCGGGAATTTTTGCAGGAATCGCCTTATGAGCTGGCGCCTGCGCCCAGACAGCAGATGTATATCCAGAGGCTGTATCTGTATATGAATATGACGAAACCTTCCGTGCAGTTATACCTTTCTTACAGTAAGGTGGATAATGAGGGGAAAAGTATACGCCCTGCCTACCTGGTGGATACGGTGCGCAAGCTTTTTCCGGCCCTGCGGACGGACAGGCCGGAAATGCGGGACTGGACAATGCAGATAAAAACAAAGCGTTCGGGTGTGGATTATCTGGCGGGCATGCTGCGTGATTATGCGGCGGGGAATATGGAAGAGGAGGAGAAGACGCGGTTTTTTACGGTTTACAACAGCTATCGGAGGGATGAGGCATACAGCGGGGAGGCCAGGCGCCTGCAGGAGGCGGCTTTTGCCCGCTACAGGGAGCATCCCCTCGGGAAGGAAATCGCCGGGCTTTTGTACGGCAGGATGCTGGTGAGCAGCGTGAGCCGCCTGCAAAAGTATGCTTCCTGTGCCTATGCGCATTTCCTGGAATACGGGCTTTCGTTAAAGGAACGGGAGGAATACGGTTTTGAGGCGGTGGATATGGGGAATGTGTTCCATGGGGTATTGGAGATTTTTGCGGAGAAACTGCAGGAGGAAGGATGCGGCTGGTTTGATTTCGGCGAGGAGACGGCCTCACGGCTGCTCCGGTCGGCACTGGATGCCTATGCGGCGGCTTACGGTGATACCGTGCTTTACAGCACGGCCAGGAATGAGTATGCCATAGAGAGGATGCACCGGATCTTAAAGCGTGCCGTGATGACGCTGCAATATCAGTTGAGGAAGGGGAGTTTTATCCCGAAGCGGTTCGAAGTATCTTTTACGGAAGTGGACAGCCTGGATGCGGTAAACATTGCTCTGGGGAAAAGGGAAAGAATGAAGCTGCAGGGGCGGATAGACCGTATCGATACGATGGAAGACGACAGGCATGTGTATGTGAAGGTCATTGATTATAAGTCGGGAAGTAAGAAGTTTGATCTGGCGGCAGTGTATTACGGGCTGCAGCTACAGCTTGTGGTTTATATGAATGCGGCCCTGGAAATGGAACAGAAGAAAAATAAGGGCAGGGGGAAGGAAGCCGTCCCGGCGGCGCTGCTGTATTACCATGTAACGGATCCGATGGTAAAGACAGAGGAAGAAGTGACGCCGGAAGAACTGAACGGGCAGTTATTGAAGGAACTGAGGATGACCGGAATAGTCAATAAGGATGAGCAGGTGATCCGCTCGCTGGACGGGGAGTTTGCCGACAAGTCCGATGTAGTGCCGGTGGAACGGAAGAAGGACGGGGAGTACAGCGCCAGATCCAGCATTTTGGACGCGGAGGGCCTGCAGGAGGTGTCGGCTTATGTCAGCCGGAAGATAAAGGAAATCGGCAGGGAAATCCTGGATGGGCGGATAGGGGCCAACCCTTATAAGCAGGGCGCGGATACGGCATGTGATTACTGTGCGTTCCGTGCGGTCTGCGGGTTCGACGGCAGGATAGACGGGTATGGGTACAGAAGGTTCGAAGAATTGTCAGGGGAAGAGGCGCTTGAACGAATGAGGCAGTCCGGGAAAGGATAAAGGGAAGGAAACAGGGCATATGGGTATGGTATATACAACAGAGCAGCAGCGGGTGATAGACCTGCACGGTAAGAATATATTGGTGTCGGCGGCGGCGGGATCAGGCAAAACGGCAGTGCTGACGGAACGTATTGTGAAAATGGTAAGCGGCGGGGAGAAGCCGGTGGATATCGACCGGCTTTTGGTGGTGACGTTTACCAATGCGGCGGCGGCGGAGATGCGGGAGAGGATAGGGGCCGCGATTGCGGCAAGGCTGGAGGAAGATCCGGGCAATGAGCATCTGCAGAAACAGGCGACCCTTGTGCATAATGCCCTGATTACGACGATAGACAGTTTCTGTATGTATGTGATACGGAATAATTTTAACGATATAGGGTTGGATCCCGGTTTCCGGGTGGCGGATGAGGGGGAGCTTAAGTTACTGCAGCAGGACGTCATGCAGGAACTTTTGGAGGAAAAGTTCGCCGCAGGGGAAGAGCGCTTTTTGCATTGTGTGGAATATTTCAGTACGGGAAACCAGGATAAGGCGATAGAGGGGCATATATTGAAGCTGTACCGTCTTGCCGAGAGTAACCCATGGCCGGAGGAATGGCTGGAGGAGCGCAAAAGGGATTATGCCGTGGGTTCTATGGAGGAGCTGGAGCAGGCGGAATTTATGGAATTCGGTATGGGGCAGGTGCGTCTGATGGCGCAGGACTGCCTGCGGAAAATGCAGGAGTGCATGGCTGTCTGTGATCAGCCGGACGGGCCGTATATGTACGGGGCAGTACTGGAAAAGGAAGCCGTACAGTTGGAGAAGCTGGCGGCGGTATCCCGCTACAGGGACGGGCATGCGCTGTTTGGCGGGATGGTTTTCGGCCGGCTGCCGTCGAAAAAGGATGATTCGGTGTCGGCGGCAAAGAGGGAGATGGTGCAGGGGATACGCAAGGATATAAAAGAAACTTTGAAAAAAATCTGTGCAAAATATTTCCCGGCGCCGCCGGAAACGGTTCTGGCATATATGCAGGGAAGCGGCGGGGCGGTCTGCGAACTGATTGATTTGACGGCTGCGTTTAAGGAGGCCCTGGATCGGAGGAAAAGGGAAGAGAACATCATTGATTTTTCCGATATGGAACATTTAGCCTTGTCCATCTTAGTGAAGCGGACGGATACGGCCGGGGAAAAGGCGCAGGAAGGGCAGACCCGGGCGGAAAGGGAAGGGAGTCTGCCGGAATACGGGCCGACACAGACCGCGTTGGATTACCGGGAGTTTTTTGAAGAGATTCTGATTGACGAGTATCAGGACAGCAACCCGGTGCAGGAGATGCTGTTGGAGAGTATTTCCGGTGAGTCTGCGGGGCGGTTTAACCGCTTTATGGTAGGGGATGTGAAGCAGAGTATCTATAAATTCCGGCTGGCAAGGCCGGAGATATTTATGGAAAAGTATGAGGAATATGGTGCGGCGGTGCAGGGGGAGGTATCGGAGCGCATTGATTTGCATAAGAATTTCCGGAGCAGGAAAGAGGTACTGGACAGTGTGAACTACCTGTTTGCGCAGATCATGGGGAAGGGTCTGGGAGGCATAGAATATAATGAGGAAGCTGCCCTGTATTATGGCGCCGCATATCCGGCCTGGGAGGAAAGGGACAGGGAGGCGTGCGCCCCGGCAGGGACAGGGCAGGCCGGGGAAGGCGTAACATGCCCGCCGAACGGTACGGAGTTATTGTTGATCCGCAGGGGAGAGAAGGAAGACGGGGAAAAAGGAAAGGGCAGAAAAAGGGACGGAAAAGACGGGGAAGGGTCGGCTGGGGACAGCCAGGGAAACGGGCAGGAAACAGACGGGGATATGGACGGGCAGCCCTGGGATGGGCAGGCAGTGCTGTCGGCACGGCAGCAGGAAGCCCTGGCCGTCGCGAAGCGCATCAAGGAGCTGACAGCCTGTTTCCGGGTGACGGATAAGGAGAGCGGCGCGCTGCGCCCCGTCAGTTATAAGGATATCGTGATTCTGCTTCGGACAAATGCGGGGTGGGACGAAGACTTCAAAAGCATATTGAAGGAAGAGGGGATTCCCGCCCATGTGTCCGCGAAAACCGGATATTTTGCGGCAAAAGAGGTACAGACCCTGCTGCAGCTTTTGCGCATCCTGGATAATCCCAGGCAGGATATCCCTTTGTTCGGCGTCATGAAATCCTGCTTCGGGAATTTTACGGAGGAGGAAATCGCATGGATAAGGGCTAATGTGAAGGGGAGGAAATGCCTTTATTTTGCCCTGAAGGAATTTATGCGGGAACAGGCGCCGGACAAGACAGAAGAAGACGGAAAAGAAGACAAAACAAAAGCAGACAAAACAGAAGAAAACAAAACAAAAACAGATAAAATAGAAGGAGACAAAACAGAAGAAGATAAAAAGGAAGACAGAAAAGAAGAGGGCAAAAAAGAAGAAGACGGAAAAGAGACAAATAAAGCGGAAGCGGATGGGATAAAAGCAGCGGCTGGAATAAAGACAAGGGAAACAGGGGAGGCCCGGACAGCAGCGGATGAGAGGGAAGCAGAGGGGAGGGAAGAGGGCCGGGGAGCGCCGGAGGGCCTTGCAAAGAAGGTACAAAGGTTTCTGGATTTCCTGGAGGGCTACCGTGACAAAACCGTCTACATGCCGATCCATGAGCTTTTGCAGGATATCATTACGGAAACGAATTACCTGCCTTATACGGCGGCACTGCCGGGGGGCGGGCAGCGGAAAGCAAATGTACAGATGCTGCTGGAGAAGGCGTCCTCCTTCGAGAAGACCAGTTATTATGGTTTGTTCCACTTTGTGCGTTACATAGAACAGTTGGAAAAATACGAGGTGGATTACGGAGAGGCGAATGTACTGGATGAGAATGCGGATGTAGTGCGTATTATGAGTATCCATAAGAGCAAGGGGCTGGAGTTCCCGATATGTTTTGTCTGCGGGCTGGCTAAGAAGTTCAATATGCAGGATTTGAACGGCAGGATGATAGCGGATGTGGATATGGGGATTGGCGCGGACTATGTGGATGTGGAACACAGGCAGCAGAGCAGGACGGTACGGAAAAATATTGTGGCGGAAAAGATGCGGCTGGATAATTTAGGCGAAGAACTGAGGGTTCTCTATGTAGCGATGACGAGGGCGAAGGAAAAGCTGATACTGACCGGCACGCTGGAACGCCCGGAGAAAAAAATAGCTTCGCTGCTCCCGGCGGCAATGAGAGAAGGGCGGCAGCTTCCTTACGGGGAGCTGGCAGGGGCAGGCAGTTATCTTGATTTCCTCCTGCCTGCTTTATGCAGGCACCCGGCTTTTACACCGATCTGGGAAAAGTGCGGGCTGGAGGCGCCGAAGGTAAAGCGGAAGCCGGAATGGGAAGCTCCTTTTGCCATACGGCTGGCAGGGGAGGAAGACTTCCTGGCAGCAGACATCGCGGAGCAGGCGGCTGCGGAGGGGGCGCGGCTTTTGCTGGAGCATTCCGAAGTGCCGGGCAGTACGGACAGTGAACTGGCTGCACATATGTCGGATATTTTTTCCTATCGGTACGAATATGCCAGCCTGGCGGATTTATATACGAAGACAACGGTATCGGAGCTGAAAAAAGCAGGGCACGAGCAGGAACAGGATTTTTCCTTCCGGCTTTATGAAGAGGAAACAGTAATTCCGTATATCCCGAAATTCATGCAGGAAGAGGAAAGCATCGGCGGCGCCGGGAGGGGAAGCGCATTCCATAAGGTTATGGAGCTGCTGGACTTTTCCGATGCCGGGAATGCGGCGGCGCAGGTGGGACATATGGTGCAGGAAGGGACATTGAGCGAAGAGTATGCCAGGGCAGTTTCTGTCCGGGCGGTGGAAATCTTCCTGAAGACATCGCTGGCAGGGCGGATGAAGAGGGCGGATGAAAACGGATGCCTGTACCGGGAGCAGCCTTTTGTCCTGGGGCTTCCGGCAAGGGAACTGAACGGGAAATTCCCGGAGGAAGAACTGGTGCTGATCCAGGGGATTATTGACGTGTATTTTGAGGAAGACGGGGAAATCGTAGTGGCCGACTATAAAACAGACCGGGCCGAAAACGGGCAGGAACTGGTGAAGAAATATAAAACACAGTTGGATTACTACGCACGCGCTTTGCAGACGATGACGGGGAAGAGGGTGAAGGAGAAGATCATTTATTCTTTCGCGCTGCGGGAAGAAATCCGGGTGTGAGTTTTGCGGCGGAACCTAGAGCGTGTTTGAAAAATCATTCCCGCCATCTGCACGCCCCACTTTGCGTGATATTAAGACCGTTTGGTCTGCCAAATTCAGGTTACATAGCCCTAAGGAATCCACATACCCCCTTAGGGCAATGCCCACTATGCGCCCTTCATTTGGCACAAATCTCCCACAAATTGTGACGTACATCTGACGGAAAGCATTTTTCAAACACGCTCTAGTCGGTGCACCACATCGCCGTCGAAATTTTGCCTTGCACTGGCACGAACCATGCAAAGCGGAAATCTAATTTCTGGCCGGATGGAGCACTAGAGCGTGTCTTAAAATTCATTCCCGCAATCTGTCGCGGTGTAACCGCTTCACCACTTTACCCTCATTTTTCGTCCATATTCAGTCAATGTAGCCCTAAGGAATCCATCGTTCCGATCCCCCTTTAGGGCAATGCCCACTACACCTCCTGAATTTGGACAAAAACTGAGGGCAAATTGGGACGGCATCTTGCAGAAAGCAATTTTAAGACACGCACTAGGTGACGGCGCCGCGTACGGAGAGGCCCGGCCCGCTTTTTTGCATCGTTTTGGATGGAGATTTTTCTTAGCAGAAGAGCCGGGAGCACAGGGTAAAATGGCCATGGATGGCCATTTTAGGCAGTACGGGACAAGGATGTCCCATACTGCCGGCCCGGACTGGACCAAAACGTATATCTTCTGCTTAGAAAAATCCCGTCCAAATAAGCTGCAAAAAGCGGGCCGGGCCTCTCCGTACGCGGAGCCGGCGCCGGCCTGTAAACAACAGCAAACAATAATAACACAGCCAATGCCAAATAAACCAAAAAATTTCAAAAAAAACTTGCAATTCCCCCAAACATCGTGTATACTAACAACTGCTGTGGCATGATAGCAATGAAGCGTGAGGTTGCTTTTGGGGAAAAACAATAATCCCCGGAAGGTTTTCCGTGGAGCGAATGTCAAGGATCGCCGGAAGCGATCCAGGAAACTGACGACAAGTCACTGTACAAACAATAAAATTACTTATCAACAGCATGGATATAACAAATATATGCTGGGGCATAGATGCCGGGATGCGGTTAAAGCGGGGGCATACATGCTGGTAATGTAGTAACGGTGTGATAATCTGCGAAGCACAGCCAGATGTGCATGGAACAGGACACACACGGGAGAGTGTACAGTCACCGCTTGTCGTACTTAAAGGTAAAAAGTGCGAAAAGGAGGCGACTTTTTTTATGGCAAGTCAGGTAATGAGAATTACATTAAAGGCTTATGACCATCATTTAGTGGATGCATCTGCCAGGAAAATCATCGAAACAGTTAAGAAAAACGGCTCACAGGTTAGCGGCCCGGTGCCCCTTCCGACGAAGAAGGAAGTAGTTACCATCTTAAGGGCGGTACACAAATATAAGGATTCCAGGGAACAGTTTGAGCAGAGGACCCACAAGAGGCTGATCGATATCATCACGCCGACACCCAAAACAGTAGATGCGCTGCAGAGACTGGAGATGCCGGCCGGTGTTTACATTGATATCAAAATGAAAAACAAAAAATAACCCCTACTAGTATGCAAGGCCGCAGAGGGCGCGTCCGTGCGGGAGCAGGAAGCTGGTAAAGCGGAAAGCCGCGCAAAAGGAATGCGGCAGGACGGAAAATCCCCGAAGGGCCAGGCCGCTGTAGAATGAACAGGAGGTAAAGATGAAAAAAGGTATTTTGGCGACGAAAGTCGGAATGACTCAGATCTTTAAGGAAGACGGTTCGCTGATCCCGGTGACGGTGCTTCAGGCAGGCCCCTGTGTCGTAACACAGGTGAAGACGGAAGAAAATGACGGTTATAAGGCAGTGCAGGTCGGGTTTGCCGACAAGAAGTATAAAACCGTCAACAAAGATAAGAGCGGGAAGAAAGAAGTAATCCACAGGCATGGCCTGAACAAAGCGATGAAAGGCCATTTTGATAAGGCAGGAGTTTCCGGCAAGAGATATGTGAGGGAATTTAAGTTTGAAAATGCAGAGGAATACGCATTGGGCAATGAGATTAAGGCTGATATCTTCGCGGAAGGCGACAAAGTGGATGTGTCTGCAATCTCTAAAGGAAAAGGGTTCCAGGGTGCGATTAAGAGGCACGGCCAGCACAGAGGCCCCATGGCACATGGTTCCAAATTCCACCGTCATCAGGGCTCCAATGGCGCATGCTCTTCCCCGAGCCGTGTATTCAAGGGGAAAGGGATGCCGGGACATATGGGCTGCGTAAAAGTTACCGTCCAGAACCTGGAAGTGGTAAGAGTGGATGCTGAAAAGAATCTGCTTTTGGTAAAAGGCGCAGTGCCGGGACCGAGAAAAGCTTTAGTGACTATAAAGGAAACCGTGAAGGGTTAAACCCGGACGGGTGAAAGGAGGACCATTCAGATGGCAAACGTATCTGTTTATAATATGGAAGGCAATCAAGTCGGTACGATTGACTTAAACGATGCGGTATTTGGTGTTGAAGTGAATGAACATCTGGTACACTTGGCAGTCGTACAGTATCTTGCAAATAAACGTCAGGGAACACAGAAAGCAAAGACACGTTCTGAGGTGTCCGGAGGCGGAAGGAAGCCCTGGAGGCAGAAAGGGACGGGCCATGCAAGGCAGGGTTCGACAAGGGCTCCCCAGTGGAAAGGCGGCGGCGTAGTGTTTGCTCCCGTGCCGAGGGATTATTCCGTGAAAATGAACCGGAAAGAAAAGCAGGCTGCAATAAAGTCAGCTTTGACAAGCAGGGTGCAGGCTGACAAGCTGATTATCCTGGATGAGCTTAAAATGAGCGAAATTAAGACGAAAGAGTTTAAGAAAGTGCTCGACAACCTGAAAGTAAACAAGGCGCTGGTTATTACAGGCACTATCGACCAGAACGTAATGCGTTCTGCCAGAAACCTTCCGGGGATCCGGACATCCTATGTGGCAATTGAGGCGGCAGGGGAAGCAAAGGAAGTGAAAAGCACAATTAACGTATATGATATTATGAAATATGGCACCGTGGTACTGACAAAAGACGCGGTGGCAAATATCGAGGAGGTGTACGCATAATGGCAGCGATCCAATATTATGATGTAATCCTCAAACCGGTTATTACAGAGAAGAGTATGGCTGGTATGAGCGAAAAGAAGTATACGTTTTTAGTTCATACGGAAGCAAATAAGACACAGATCAAGGAAGCTGTGGAGAAAATGTTCGAAGGGGCAAAAGTAAGGAAAGTCAATACCATGAACATACCCGGAAAGGTAAAAAGGCGTGGGATGACTTACGGCAGGACCGCAAAGACAAAGAAAGCGATTGTATGGCTTACTGAGGACAGCAAAGAGATTGAAATTTTTGCAGGTCTGTAAAGCAGGAGCCGGCGGGAATCCCGGCTGGCATCCGCGGAAATTCCGGATACCGGGGTACAGGCATTCGGGCGGAAGGATGGCAGGTATGTATGCAGGCCGGCCGCGCAGAACCGGAAATAAAAGAAAAGTATGCGGTTCATACCGTATAGAACCGGAAATAAAGGAGAGTATGCGGTTTATACCGCGCAAAACCGGAAATAAAGGAGAAGTATGCGGTTTATACCGCGCAAAACCAGAAGTAAAGGAGATAGAACCATGGGAATAAAGACATATAACCCATATACACCTTCCAGAAGGCACATGACAGGCTCTGATCATGCTGAGATTACAAAGCAGACACCGGAGAAATCTCTCTGTGTCAGCCTGAAGAAAAATTCAGGGCGCAATAACCAGGGTAAAATTACGGTAAGGCACCGCGGCGGCGGAGCCAAAAGGAAATACAGGATTATCGACTTTAAGAGGAACAAAGACGGTATCCCGGCAAAGGTAATCGGTATTGAATACGATCCGAACAGGACGGCAAACATTGCATTGATCTGTTATGAAGACGGGAAGAAAGCGTATATCCTCGCGCCGCAGGGGCTGACGGACGGCATGACCGTTATGAACGGGCCGAAGGCAGAAGTAAGGATTGGAAACTGCCTGCCTCTGAGCGAAATACCGGTTGGTACACAGCTCCACAATATTGAAATGCATCCCGGCAAGGGCGGCCAGATGGTCCGTTCTGCAGGAAACAGCGCGCAGTTGATGGCAAAAGAAGGGAAATACGCTACATTGAGGCTTCCTTCCGGCGAAATGAGAATGGTTCCGCTTGTCTGCAGGGCAACAGTCGGTGTTGTAGGCAATGCAGACCATAACCTGGTTAATATCGGTAAAGCGGGGCGTAAACGCCATATGGGCATCCGTCCTACCGTACGCGGTTCCGTTATGAACCCGAATGACCATCCGCACGGCGGTGGTGAAGGCAAGACCGGTATCGGCCGTCCGGGCCCGAGCACACCATGGGGCAAGCCTGCTCTTGGCTTAAAGACGCGCAAGAAGAAAAAAGCGTCCGATAAGATGATTGTAAGAAGAAGAGACGGAAGGACGATTAAATAATAGGAGGAAGAAAAATGGCCAGATCATTGAAAAAAGGACCTTTTGCAGATGCAAGCTTACTGAAGAAAGTAGATGCCCAGAATGCATCCGGGCAGAAACAGGTAATCAAAACCTGGTCCCGCCGGTCTACAATTTTCCCTTCATTCGTGGGGCATACCTTTGCAGTCCATGACGGAAGGAAACATGTGCCTGTATATGTTACGGAAGATATGGTTGGACACAAGCTGGGCGAGTTTGTTGCAACCAGAACCTATAGAGGCCATGGGAAAGACGAAAAGAAATCAAAGGTAAGATAAAAACGTCATGCAATGCGCAAAACGTTATGCGGTACGTAGAACGTAATGCAAAACGTTTAAAGATGCATTGGAAATCGGAAGGAGGAGCAAAGAGATGGCAAAAGGACATAGAAGCCAGATTAAGAGAGAAAGAAATGCGCAGAAAGATGTCAGACCTTCGGCTAAGTTATCTTACGCCCGGATTTCTGTTCAGAAAGCATGTTTCGTTCTGGATGCCATTAGAGGCAAAGATGTGAATACAGCCCTTGCTATTTTGGAATATAACCCGAGGTACGCTTCAGGCGTGATTAAGAAATTACTGGAATCGGCGATTGCAAACGGAGAATATAAATACAGCCAGGATCCGACGAAGTATCCGAATCCGGAAAAGCTATATATAGCGGAATGTTTTGCGAATAAGGGACCTACCATGAAGAGAGTAAGGCCGAGGGCGCAGGGAAGGGCTTACAGGATCGAAAAGAGAATGAGCCATATTACGATAGTCCTCGATGCTAAGTAAACAGGATCTCGCCAGAGCGAGTGATGCCCGCAGCCGGGAGTGATGCAGGGCGGCGTTCGGCAATGGGAGCCGCACAGACGGGCAGGAAAACACCCGGACAGGAAGGGCATGGGAGTGTAAAGCAAATGCAGCGCATTTTCCCGGAAAGAGAAAGGAGAAAATAGGTTAATGGGACAGAAAGTTAATCCTCACGGCTTAAGAGTCGGCATTATTAAAGATTGGGATTCAAAATGGTATGCTGATGCCGAGTTTGCAGATTTTCTGGTAGAAGATTATAATATCAGAAAATTCCTTAAAAAGAAATTGTACAGTGCCGGAGTATCCAGGATCGAGATTGAAAGGGCTTCCGACAGGATAAAGATTATTATTTACACGGCAAAGCCGGGTGTTGTCATCGGCAAGGGCGGTGCAGAGATAGAAGTGACAAAGAAAGAACTTTCCAAAATCACGGATAAGAAAGTTTTAGTGGATATTAAGGAAATCAAGAGGCCCGACAAGGATGCACAGCTTGTAGCGGAGAATATTGCACAGCAGCTTGAGAACCGTGTATCTTTCAGGCGTGCGATGAAATCCTGCATGGGCAGGACGATGAAAGCAGGCGCATTGGGAATTAAAACTTCCTGTTCCGGGCGTCTTGGGGGAGCAGATATGGCCCGCACCGAGTTTTACAGCGAGGGGACCATTCCGCTTCAGACTTTAAGGGCAGATATTGATTATGGTTTCGCGGAAGCGGACACAACCTATGGTAAAGTAGGCGTAAAAGTATGGATTTACAAAGGTGAGGTACTTCCTACTAAGAACAAAAACGAAGAGAAGGTATCTTCGGAGGAAGGGAGCGATAAATAATGTTAATGCCTAAAAGAGTAAAACGTCGTAAACAATTCCGTGGTTCCATGAGAGGAAAGGCAAGCCGTGGCAATACAATCACGTATGGCGAGTACGGTATTGTGGCACTGGAGCCATGCTGGATCCGTTCCAACCAGATAGAAGCGGCCCGTATTGCCATGACGCGTTATATCAAGCGCGGCGGTAAAGTATGGATTAAAATATTCCCCGATAAGCCTGTAACGGCAAAACCGGCTGAGACCCGTATGGGTTCCGGAAAAGGTACGCTGGAGTATTGGGTAGCGGTAGTAAAGCCGGGACGCGTAATGTTTGAAATTGCCGGGGTTTCGGAAGAAGTTGCAAAAGAAGCATTGCGTCTTGCAACACATAAGCTTCCATGTAAATGTAAAATTGTTTCAAAAGCAGACTTGGAAGGCGGTGTATCAAATGAAAACTAAGAAGTATGTAGAAGATTTAAAAACAAAATCAGCTGCAGAATTAGCACAGGAGTTAGTAGCTGCTAAAAAAGAACTTTTCAATTTGAGATTCCAGAACGCAACAAATCAGTTACAGAATACGGCCAGGATCAAAGAAGTGAGGAAAAATATTGCCAGGATCCAGACTGTGATCACACAGAAGGAAAAGGCTGCGCAGTAAAGGAGACGGGAAGTTGCGGGCAGGCCGTCGGCCTGGTTATCAGAAAGGAGAATCAATCGTGGAAAGAAATCTGAGAAAGACACGTACTGGGAAAGTGACCAGTAATAAAATGGATAAAACTATCGTTGTTTCCATCGAGAACCATGTAAAACATCCTCTTTACAAAAAAATTGTGAAGAAGACCTACAAACTGAAAGCACACGACGAGAACAACGAATGCAATATCGGCGATACGGTGAGGGTTATGGAAACCAGGCCTTTGTCCAAGGATAAGAGATGGAGACTTGTGGAGATTGTCGAAAGAGCGAAATAGTTGTATTTCCAATGGCATATTTCTGGAAAGATGAAAGAATTTTGGAAGGAGAAAAAGCATGATTCAGCAAGAGAGCAGACTTAGGGTTGCTGATAACACAGGCGCAAAGGAAATCCTCTGCATCAGGGTTATGGGCGGTTCGACAAGAAGATATGCGCATATCGGCGATATTATCGTTGCTACGGTTAAAGATGCAACACCCGGCGGTGTTGTAAAAAAAGGCGACGTTGTGAAGGCTGTGGTAGTCCGTACGGTAAACAAAACACGCCGTAAAGACGGTTCTTATATTAGATTTGACGAAAACGCTGCTGTAATAATCAAAGACGACAAGACTCCGAGAGGAACCCGTATTTTTGGACCAGTAGCGAGAGAGCTTCGTGAGAAACAGTTTATGAAGATTGTTTCCCTGGCTCCGGAAGTATTATAGGGAGGTGCCGGAATGTCTACAATGAAAATTAAGAAAGGTGATACGGTAAAGGTTATCACCGGCAAAGATAACGGAAAAGAAGGAAAAGTAGTTTCCGTGGATAGAAAGAGCGACAGGGTATTGGTGGAAGGCATCAATATGGTGACAAAGCATGCAAAGCCTTCGGCTGCCAACCAGAATGGCGGGATTATCCAGAAGGAAGCCCCTATTGATATATCTAACGTAATGTATGTCCATGAAGGCAAAGCTACAAGGGTTGGCTTCAAAATGGAAAACGGCAAAAAAGTGCGTTTTGCAAAATCAACAGGGAAAGTGATAGATTAATTCTAAGGAAGGAGGCCTTAACGCATGAGCAGACTGAGAGATGTATATAAAAACGAGATCGTAGATGCTATGGTCAAAAAGTTTGGATATAAAAATGTTATGGAAGTGCCGAAGCTTGACAAGATCGTGCTCAATATGGGTGTCGGGGAAGCGAAGGAAAATGCGAAGGTTTTGGAATCTGCCGTAAAGGATCTGGAGACAATCACAGGCCAGAAAGCAGTCCTCACAAAAGCGAAGAATTCCATCGCAAACTTCAAGATCAGGGAAGGCATGCCTATCGGGTGCAAAGTAACGCTGCGCGGCGAAAAAATGTATGAGTTCCTTGACCGCCTTGTAAACCTCGCATTGCCCCGTGTGCGTGACTTCAGGGGTGTAAACCCGAATTCATTCGACGGCAGGGGGAATTACGCGCTGGGTATTAAGGAACAGCTTATTTTTCCGGAAATTGAATATGACAAGATCGATAAAGTGAGAGGTATGGATGTTATCATTGTCACTACAGCAAAGACGGATGAGGAAGCACGTGAATTATTAAGATTATTTAACATGCCGTTTCAGAAATAAGAGGAGGTAAATTCATGGCTAAGACAGCAATGAAAATTAAACAGCAGCGCAAACAGAAGTTCTCCACCAGAGAATATAACCGTTGCAGGATCTGTGGTCGTCCACATGCTTATTTGAGAAAATACGGAGTTTGCAGGATTTGCTTCCGTGAGTTAGCGTATAAAGGACAGATTCCCGGCGTGAAAAAAGCAAGCTGGTAAAGAATGTCTGCATATTCTTTCCGGCGTGATTTAAGTCGATATGATAAGGAGGAACAAATTCATGACTATGAGTGATCCGATTGCAGATATGCTTACAAGAATCCGTAATGCGAATACTGCAAAACATGATACAGTAGATGTTCCGTCTTCTAAAATGAAGCTGGCGATCGCGCAGATTCTTTTAGACGAAGGGTACATCAGGAAATTCGATATAATTGAAGACGGTTGTTTCAAGACAATCCGTATTACTCTGAAATACGGTATGGACAAGAATGAGAAAATGCTTACCGGGCTTAAGAGGATTTCCAAACCGGGGCTCCGCGTATATGCCGGGAAGGAAGAGCTTCCGAAAGTCCTGGGAGGGCTTGGCATTGCGATTATTTCCACAAACCAGGGCGTGGTAACGGACAAAAAGGCGAGGGAACTGCAGGTAGGCGGCGAGGTTTTGGCGTTTGTCTGGTAAAACGGCGTGAAAGACGGGATGCGGCTGGGCATTCCGGTATTTGAGGAAGGAAACCGGAAGGGAAAAATAGGCTTAACGGCAAATAAACAAAAAATATAGGAGGTACGGGCATGTCACGTATAGGAAGGATGCCAATCGCGGTGCCGGCAGGCGTTACTGTCGATATCGCAGAAAATAACAAAGTGACTGTAAAAGGTCCGAAGGGAACGCTGGAAAGAGTGCTTCCTTCAGAAATGGAAATCAAAATGGAGGACGGCCATGTCGTTGTTTCAAGGCCGAATGATTTAAAGAGGATGAAGTCCCTCCACGGGCTTACGAGGACGCTGATCAACAATATGGTAGTCGGTGTCGTAAACGGATATGAGAAGAAGCTGGAAGTAAACGGTGTCGGCTACAGGGCTGCAAAGTCAGGGAAGAAGCTGACTTTATCGCTGGGATATTCCCATCCGGTAGAGATGGAAGATCCGGAAGGGATTGAGACAGTGGTAGAAGGGCAGAATGTCATTATCGTAAAGGGCATTGACAAAGAGAAAGTCGGCCAGTTCGCTGCGGATATCAGGGATAAGAGAAGACCGGAGCCTTATAAGGGCAAGGGTATCAAGTATGCTGATGAAACGATCAGGCGCAAAGTTGGTAAGACTGGTAAGAAATAGATAAGGAGAGTGTAAAAATGGTTAGAAAAGAATCCAGACAAGAAGTACGTGTGAAAAAGCACAAGAAAATTCGTAACCGTTTTAGCGGAACGCCTGAGAGGCCGCGTTTGGCTGTATTCAGGAGCAATAATCATATGTATGCTCAAATTATCGACGATACGGTCGGCAATACTTTAGTTGCGGCTTCCACCCTTGAGAAAGCGGTAAAAGCGGAACTTGAGAAGACCAATAACGTTGATGCGGCAGCATATCTCGGGGCGGTAATTGCAAAAAGGGCACTGGAGAAGGGAATCACGACGGTTGTCTTCGACAGAGGCGGTTATTTATATCACGGAAAAGTCGCAGCGTTGGCGGATGCAGCCAGAGAAGCCGGCTTGGTATTCTAGGAAGGGAGAGAAAATCACATGAAACGTACAATCATTGATGCAAGTCAGTTCGAATTGACTGAAAAAGTGGTTGCTATCAAGCGTGTAACCAAGGTTGTAAAGGGTGGTCGTAACTTCCGATTCACAGCTTTGGTTGTAGTAGGCGACGGCAATGGGCATGTAGGCGCAGGCCTTGGCAAAGCGGCGGAAATCCCGGAGGCAATCCGCAAGGGGAAAGAAGACGCATCCAAGAACCTGGTCAGTGTCGCTTTGGATGAAAACAGCAGTATCACCCATGATTTTATCGGGAAATTCGGTTCCGCTTCCGTGCTTTTAAAGAGGGCTCCGGAAGGTACGGGCGTAATCGCCGGAGGTCCGGCGCGTAGTGTATGCGAGCTTGCAGGGATCAAGAATATCCGTACAAAATCTTTGGGTTCCAACAATAAACAGAACGTAGTCCTCGCTACAATTGCAGGCTTAAGCCAGTTAAAGACTCCGGAGGAGGTTGCAAAGAATCGCGGCAAGTCTGTGGAAGAGGTTATGGCTTGAAAGGAGAGGTAAAGATGGCAGATAAGACTTTAAAAATAACATTGGTGAAATCTCCTATCGGGGCGGTACCCAAGCACAGGAAAACGGTAGAAGCCATGGGGCTGCGTAAGCTGAACAAGACAGTGGAGCTGCCGGATAATGCTGCGACGAGAGGGCAGATTCAGCAGATCAGGCATTTGGTCAAGGTAGAGGAAGCCTGAAGACGATAAAGACAGGAGGTGTCAGAGATGAGTTTGGAATTATCGAATTTAAGGCCTGCAGCAGGGACTAAGCACAGCGGTAATTTTAGGAGAGGCCGCGGACATGGTTCAGGAAACGGCAAAACAGCCGGAAAAGGCCACAAGGGACAGAAAGCCCGTTCAGGGGCACCCAGGATAGGTTTTGAAGGCGGCCAGATGCCGTTATACAGGCGTATCCCGAAGAGAGGTTTTAAATGCAGGAACTCTAAGGATATCGTAGCAGTCAATCTCAGCGCCCTTGAAGTATTCGAGGACGGGGCGACGGTGGATGTGGAGACTTTGATTGCAAGAGGTATCATAAAGAAACGCAGGGACGGCGTTAAGATTCTCGGAGACGGAGATTTTACCAAGAAGCTCACAGTGAAAGTGGATGCTTTCAGCGCATCGGCGAAGGAAAAAATAGAAGCTCTTGGTGGAACAGCAGAGGTGGTGTAATGTTTTCAACCGTAAAGAATGCATTTAAAATCAAAGAGATTAGAAATAAAATATTCTTTACATTCCTTATGTTAGTTGTGATTCGTTTAGGATCACAGCTACCTGTTCCGGGAATGGACAGACATTATTTTTCTAATTGGTTTGCGGCGCAGACAGGGGATGCATTTAATTTCCTGGATGCCTTTACCGGTGGTTCTTTCCTTAATATGTCCATTCTGGCATTGAACATCACGCCGTATATTACGTCTTCCATCATTATGCAGCTTCTCACGATAGCAATCCCCAAATTAGAGGAAATGCAGCGTGACGGGGAGGACGGGAGAAAGAAGATTGCCTCCATTACACGTTATGTGACGGTAGGGCTCGCTTTGTTTGAGTCCGGCGCCATGGCAATCGGTTTCGGCAGGCAGGGCGCGCTGGAAGAGTTCAATGCGTTGAATGTGATCACTGCAATGGCGGCGCTTACTGCGGGAAGCGCGTTCCTTATGTGGCTGGGTGAGAGGATTACGGAGAAGGGTATCGGGAACGGTATATCCATTGTGCTTGTTATCAATATCATTTCCCGTCTGCCGCAGGATATCAATCAATTATTTGAACAGTTCGTATATGGGAAATCGATTGCCCTGGCAGTTGTGGCGGCGGCTGTCATCATTGCCGTTATCATAGCGATGGTGGTGCTGGTCGTGATCCTGAATGACGGTGTGCGTAAGATCCCGGTGCAATATGCGAAAAAAATGCAGGGGAGGAAGATGGTTGGCGGACAGACAACCAATATTCCGCTGAAGGTGAATACTTCGGGCGTTATTCCCATTATTTTTGCATCTTCCCTCATGCAGCTTCCAATCATTGTCAGTTCCCTGGCAGGGTATCGGGGAAGCGGCATATGGGCGGAAATTTTGAAGGGGCTCAATTCTTCCAACTGGTGCAACCCAAGGCAGCCATTGTATTCCATCGGGCTTGTTATATATGTCGCATTAGTGATATTCTTTGCTTATTTCTATACTTCCATTACGTTCAACCCGTTGGAAGTGGCGGAGAATATGAAGAAACAGGGCGGTTTTATCCCAGGCATACGTCCCGGGAAACCTACGAATGAGTATCTGACTAAAATTCTGAATTATATTATTTTCATAGGCGCGGTGGGCCTGACAATCGTGGCGGTTATCCCGTTTGTTTTCAATGGCGTGTTCGGTGCCAGCGTTTCTTTCGGAGGAACAAGCCTGATTATTATTGTCAGTGTTGTCCTTGAGACGATAAAGCAGATCGAGTCGCAGATGTTAGTGCGTAACTACAAAGGATTTTTGAATGACTGAATGTAAAGCAGGAGGGCGGGGCGGGCGCGTAGCCCCCGCAGCCTTCCGTGGATGGACACACGCGATGCGGTGTCCGTTTTTGGCTTATGGGTATTTTATCAGGCCTGCAAAAGGCAGGGCGGAGGATAAGGATGAAAATTATTATGTTAGGGGCGCCTGGGGCGGGAAAAGGTACGCAGGCCCAGATGATTGCCGATAAATATGGTATCCCCCATGTTTCGACGGGTGATATTTTCAGGGCAAATATTAAGGAAGGTACAGCGCTGGGTATGGAAGCGAAGGAATATATGGATCAGGGGCTTCTGGTGCCGGATGAGCTGACCGTGAGGATACTTTTGGACCGGGTGGCCCGGGAAGACTGCGGGGACGGCTATGTGCTGGATGGTTTTCCGCGCACGATCCCGCAGGCAAACGTACTGGATGAGGCATTGGAGAAGCTGGGTGATAAAATCGATTACGCGATAGATGTGGATGTGCCGGACGACAATATTGTCAGGAGAATGTCGGGGCGGCGTGCATGCCTTGCGTGCGGCGCTACCTTCCATATAGAGAATGTCCCGCCGAAAAAGGAAGGGATCTGCGATCGCTGCGGCACGGAGCTTGTGCTGCGTGACGACGACAGGGAAGAGACGGTACAGAAACGGCTGGATGTTTATCATGAACAGACACAACCATTGATTGAATTTTACAGGAGCAAAGGGATTTTGGAAGTAGTAGACGGAATGAAGCCCATGCAGGAAGTGTTTGCGGATATTACGGCAATTTTAGGGACTGCCGCAGAATAATATGCTTAGCCAAACATCAGGAAGCTATGGGACAGTTCCTTACTGAATGGCCTGCAGGTAAGGACGGGCACTTTCGGAAAATCCTCTGCATCCGCCTTTGCGGCTGGCACAAAGGGTTTCCGGGAGTACTCAGAACCGGGTATGGAGGAAAGAAATATGGCAGTATCCATTAAATCCGAGAGGGAGATAGCCCTTATGCGTGAGTCGGGTAAAATACTCGCAGAGGTACATGCACGTCTTGGGGAATATATTCAGCCGGGAATATCGACACTGGATGTCGATACCTTTGGGGAAAGGCTGATCCGGAGTTATCATTGCATCCCTAATTTTTTGCATTATAACGGTTATCCGGCATCCATATGTGTGTCCGTGAACGATGAAGTGGTCCATGGGATCCCGCACCGCGGCCGTATTCTCAAAGAAGGGGATATCGTAAGCCTGGATGCGGGGCTGATATACAAGGGATACCATTCGGATGCGGCGCGTACCCATGCGGTCGGTAAGATAAGCAAAGAGGCACAGAGGCTGATTGACGTTACGCGGAAGAGTTTTTTCCAGGGTATTAAAATGGCCAGGGCAGGCAATCATTTGAATGACATATGCAAAACGATAGACAGTTATGTGAGATTCCATGGATACAGTGTCGTGCGCGACCTGGTGGGGCACGGCATTGGGACCAGCCTGCATGAAGAACCGGAGGTCCCGAATTTTACCATGCGGCGCAGGGGGATCAGGCTCCGGCCCGGCATGACATTGGCGGTGGAACCTATGGTGAATATGGGCGGCTGGAAAGTGAAATGGCTGGACGATGGCTGGACAGTGGTGACGAAGGACGGTACTTTATCCGCACATTATGAAAACACGATTCTGATTACCGGCGGAGAACCGGAGATACTTACCCTGCCGGTGTGAGGTGTAAATATGGTAGGATGGCTGGCATCATCAAAAGCGGGGCATGACAAAGACAAGGTTTACGTTATAATAAAAGAGGAGCCCGAATATGTATATTTAGCGGACGGAAAGGCCAGGACCCAGGGAAATCCCAAAAAGAAAAACAGAAAACATATTCAGATAATAAAGGAAAAGTCCGATGATATTTTAAGGGAAAAGCTTATCCGTGGAGAGAAAGTATATAATGAAGAGATAAGGAAGATAATAGGAGGTTATGTATGTCAAAGGCAGATGTAATTGAAATCGAAGGAACGGTAGTGGAGAAGCTGCCGAATACCATGTTTCAGGTGGAATTGGAAAACGGCCACCGTGTACTTGCCCATATCAGCGGCAAGCTGAGGCAGAATTTCATCCGTATTTTGCCGGGGGATAAAGTTACACTTGAGCTGTCGCCTTATGATTTATCAAAGGGGCGTATTATCTGGAGGGATAAGTAAGCGCGCGTACGGATATTGTATATCGGGATATGGGGAAATGGAAAAAAGGCTTGCAAACAGAGGAAACTTATGGTATAATACAAAACGGTCTTTTTGAAAGGAGGGTTTAACATGAAGGTTAGATCATCAGTAAAACCGATTTGCG
>CANDKY010000067.1 GCA_947385425.1 uncultured Lachnospiraceae bacterium
TCCTCCTTTTTGCCCTGTTTTTTGGGCATTCAGATACGGCCCAGGCCGCTTTCTCCTGACACTTCGTGCCAATTCACCTCGTACCCGCAGGATGGTTTCACTCCTTATTGCCCATTTCAGATAAAAACCTATAAAATCCTATCATAATTTTCAATAGGTTTCAACTATGAAGACAGATTATATATAAATATTTGCTATTTTCTTTGCGCAGATTTATAGTTAAATCAGAAACTCCACAGAAAGCAGCTGGAAATGTTGGAACATCAGAGGGAATATCTGCTCGGCAGGGTGCACGCGGATGAAAGGAGGATTTCCTGTCTGGATTATCTGATCTATCAGATTCAGGGAAAGACAACCGGAAAGAGAAAGAATTAAATCTAAGAGAAAGAGGGAACACCCAAAAGTCCGGGCAAAAAGGAGGAAAAGAAAAATGAGCAAAAAAATATTAGTGATTTCGACCAGCTTGAGAGCAAACAGCAATTCTGATATGTTGGCAGAGGCATTTATAAGCAAGAGCGCCGTACCGTGCGCCAAGGGCGTTCTGTTCGCTGACATAGTGGTCAATCAAATCCATGACTTCTGGCGGCAGGTGCATGGCATCCAGCTTTTCCGAATATTCACCGGATTTCTGAATGATTTCCTGGTATTCCCCATCCCTTTCCAGGATGCGGTCCAGTACGCCGTTCACCCGCATATCCATCAGAATGTATAAGACGGAATCGTTATCCATGGCGGAATCCCTCCTTTCCTCAGTCTGCATATTAACTCTGAATCCGTGGATGCTTACCATTATATGCGGCGGTCTGCCGTTTCCGTAGGCAGGCCGGGCGGGCCTGATAACGGAAATCACTTGGAAAGCGGGGAAGTGGCTGCTCATAATCTATCCTCTGTCCATACCCATATTGCGAAAAACGTCAACGTCTCTTAATAATTAACGATAATTGACCGATATATAAAGTGAAGAAATTAAACGAAAGGAAGGCAGAGATATGGCAAAGGAAGAGATTACACCGAGCGAATGGCAGATCATGGAAGTCCTGTGGGCGTGCGGGGAGCCTTTGACATCCTCCGAGGTCTACAAGAGGATGCAGGGGAATGTGGATATGTCGATGAGGATGGTGCGGGTGCTGATGAACCGCCTGAACCAGAAGGACATCCTCGGCTACACGGTGGATGAGCATGATTCGAGGGTTTACCACTATTATGTGCAGAGGTCAAGGGAGGAATGCGTGAAGGAGAAAAGCAGGAAGTTTGTGGACAGCTATTTTTCCGGCAATGGGACAAATGCGATGGCGGCGCTGCTGCAGAGCTTCGCACTGACGGACGAACAGATAAAAGAGCTGGAGGAGATTCTGGAGAAAAGCAGGGAGCGGGGGACAGAATCCACGGATAAGGAGGGTGGACCCCATGCCTGACTGGTCATGGATTGGCAGCCTTTTGGATTTCTGTGCGGCATATTACACTACCCAGCTTGTACGGTGTGCGGCTTTCTCCTTTTTGCTGCTCGGACTGGTGATGCCGCTCAGAAAGATGCTTTTTTCGGAACGGACTTTTTTAAGGGGGCTGCTATGGTCATCTTTCCTGCTCATCCCGTTCCTTGGAAAACTGAAGCTGTTTTATGAGAATAAGGCAGTAGTGGTAATAACAGGCCGGATAACGCATGGAACCATGACCTGCCTGTGG
Source organism: uncultured Lachnospiraceae bacterium (assembly GCA_947385425.1). Lineage (GTDB taxonomy): Bacteria > Bacillota > Clostridia > Lachnospirales > Lachnospiraceae > Kineothrix. The sequence goes on from CANDKY010000067.1 coordinate 1,684, forward strand.
GCAGACCGCATTTATATGGCGGGCATCCTTATAGCTGCTGTCTGTATATTCGGAAAGCGGCTGCGCCTCCGGAAGTCGGTTGCCGGGATGGAAAAGGTTTCTCTGGATAATATGCAGGTCAGGATTACAGACATGAATGTGACGCCGTTTACAGTTGGGCTGTTTGCACCGAAGATCGTCATCCCAAAGGTAATGCTGGAGAGCTACAGCAGGGAGGAATTAAGGTCTGTCATTCAGCATGAGCGGACACATATCCGGTTAGGGCATTTGTGGTTTGGGCTTGCATGGGACGTCCTGCGGTGCCTCTTATGGGTGAACCCGTTCCTGACAGTCTGCCAGAAACAGTTCCGGGCGGATATGGAGGATATCTGCGACAGGGTGTGCATACAGGGCAGCGGGAGGACGGCGCATGAATATGGCATGGTGCTGCTGAAAACCCTGAAACTGCTGAGTTCAAAATCGGAGGGTACGCCGCCTGCCGTCACCTATGCGGGGGAAAGGGAATTTGCAGACATGAAAAGGCGGATGGGTGAGATTGCAGGTTTCCGCCCATACCGTAAAAGGATGTGCGCGGGCATGGCAGCGGCAGCCGCTCTGGTGATTGCGGCACTGATGCTGGCGGTACATACACATTCCTACGCAAAGTGCAATAAAGATGAAAACATATTGGTATATGAATATGCTGATGGGGAGAGCACTGTCATTTCAAACAATGACAGCAGCATTCAGCAAATGATCTCATATGATGACAGCTACGTTTATGTAGACAGCGAGGCATTTGAAGATTTTTGTATGAAAAACAATGCAGATGGAGATGTTTTCATTGTTTTTGGCGGTTTTCATAAGCTTCCCGGTTTTTTTTGCGGGGGAGAATCCTGCTTATATGAAACAGGTTCGGATGCCAGGGTAGTCTGGATTCCTTATGAAAGGCAGATGAGTGACTGGATGGCGGCTTTGTTGAAAATTTTGTAAGAAAGAAAGGATTTCAAAAAGTAATATCAGGGAGGACAAATTATGGCAATTACAGGAGTGAACCAATGTCATTAACTTAAGCTTCCCGGGGTGCTGCAGACCATATATCTCAATCCGGACCATCGAAAGACGCCGGCACTTAGGCGCCGTGTTTTGGCGCCTTAGTACCGTTGCGTCTGCCGTGAGCGGAAGCGCGTCCGGATGAGATATGTGGTTTGCGGCACCCCGGGAAGCTTAAGTTAATGACATTGGGAGTGAACAATTACAACAGTGTTTACGAAAACACATATGCTTCATCAAGAAAGGAAGCGGCAAAGAAAGAGGAAACAAAAGAAACAGCGGCTGCGCAGAAAAGCACTGAAACAGCAAAGAAAAACAGCAAATCAGATAATGCCACAGAATATGCAAACGGACTGGCGAAACTTGTTCCAAGCGCAGAATTTAGGATTGGAGACGGTTTTTCTACGGCGAAAACTGGAATAACGCTGACAGTCAGTCCGAAGCTTTTTGAGAAAATGCAGAATGATCCTGAAACTGAAAAGGAAATGAAGGAATTGCTCAAAGGCGTTGAGGCGAAAAACAAACTGGCTGAGAAATGGAATAAAATGACGGGCAGAACGACAGTGTTTCGTCATGACTGGATTGATGCAAATGGTCAATTCCATTCTTTTTCTCAAACGATAAGAAAAGATGAGCTGAATGAAAAACTCCGCAAAGAGGCACAGGAAAACGCTGAAAAGCGGATTGAAAAGTCAAGAGAAAAAGTCCGTGAAAATGCGGAGCAGCTTGCGGAGAAATTAGAGGAAAAGGCAGAGGAAGCGAAGGAAAGCGAAAAGCCGGAAGAAAAGAAAGTAGTAAAGGAAGACGGTACAGCAACTCCAAACAAAGCAGAGCAGCTTTTAGAAGAAAAAATGGCTGCTTCCAAAGATGGCACGATTTATCTGGATGACGCAGATATGAAAACAATCATCGAGGCTGCGCAGGAAGAGGATGCAGGCAAAACCACAGCAAAAGATCAGCCGCAGGTTGGCGCAAATCTGGATTTGAAGATATAAGAGGAGGCGAGGATATGAATATCAGCAGTAACAATCTGAGAGGGTTTTCGCAGTATTCCCTTTTGAATAAACTGTTTTCGCAGAAGAATGGAAATTTGATTGAGCATGGGGATAGGGATCTGCTGCGGTGGTATCCGAATCTGTGAATGGGCGGCCCTGGAGGGTGTTCATTTTTGGGGATATGGGCTTGGAATATGGAATCAATAAAGTATTGGGGGATCAGGGGGCATTTCTCCTCGGGGTTCAGGGATTGTGTTAATGCTTGAAGGGAAGCTGTATTTCCGGTATAATAAAGATATGATAGAAGGAAAGAAGGTTATGCATGTGCAGGAGAACGAAAAGGGATGATAAAATGTGACGGGGGATTGCATAAATGACAAACGAAGATTTTTATGAATCGGCAATCAGGCATTGGATTGGCGGGTGTATATTGGATCAGTCCGAAGAATATGACAGTGCCGTATGTTTATATGGCTTTGCTGCAGAATGTGCACTTAAAATGATAATGCAAAGGGTAAATAATAATGGAAACGTCAGAAAATACAGCCATTTTGGGGAAGCTTTGTTTCAGGATATAACAATGATGCTTTCCGGAGATATGGTTTTGGCAGGTATGGCAGACCCTGCATGGGGGCTGCGGCTGTCTTCCATGCATTTGCCTGATATTTTATTTCGGGATCATCCGGAAAGGCGTTATTTTAAAGACCATGTGTATTCTAAGGCGGACGCTGGGGAATGCAGGGCAGCGGCGGAACATTTAATCAGGGAAACAGCATCTTTATGTTTGGACGGGTATATATAAGGAGATGAAAAGTGGTTACTTTTAATAATGCTTTGGAGAAGGTATGCCAATGTATATGCTTATGGGAGAAAAAGGCTCTTTTGTCACAAGTGACTTTGATCAGGGATGTGTATGGGAAAATTTCTTTACTAATGGATAATTCGGTATCTGTAGATGAAGCTGATGAGCAAGGGCTGGCAGTTATCCTGGGGCAGTGTGCAGGGGCTTATTTCAGCGGGAAGATTTATTGGAAAAAACTGTCTCACAAACAGAAAAGAAGAGAAGAAAGAGAGAAAATTATTGTAGGGATTATAGAGCAGGAACGGGTGGAATGGAAAACCGAAGATAATGTTCTGTTTTATATATCTGAAAGGGCAATTGCGAAAAAGGCCTGGATATATCAAAAAGAGGGACTTGAATCTGTGTGGCCATATGAAGATGCAGTGTCGGAAAATGGTACAAAGGTGGTTGCTTTTTATTCTTTTAAAGGCGGTATGGGGAGGACAACGGCACTGGCTGGTGTTGCTTTAACATTGGCAGGCCAGGGGAAAAAAGTATTGATGGTAGATACAGATATAGAAGCACCGGGATTAGCGACACTGTTTGCTGATGAAGAATTGATTGTAAGGGGTGTTTTAGATTATTTGATTGAGCAGGGGATTGATTCTGGGATAAACATATCAGATTATGTATTGGACGTAGCGGAATCGTCATTGCTGGATGAAAACATGGGAGAGCTGTACCTGATGCCTGCCGGGAAAGTGGACGGGAATTATCTTCAGAAATTGGCGAGAATCGATTATCAGGATAACAGGGAGGGATATTTGCGGGAATCTTTAGTGGTAATGCTGACTGCTATACGGAATTATTATAAGCCGGATTATATTTTGCTGGATGCCAGGGCAGGGTTCCATGATATGGGAGGGGTAGCGATTACACAGCTCCCACATGGTGTTGTATTGTTTGGTAATGACAGCAGGCAGTCGTGGGACGGGCTCACACAGGTCTTGCGCACAATAGCGGGAGGGCATACGGAGGATTTTCCTGTAATGATTGTAGATTCTATGTGCCCTAAACCTACGGCGCCGGATTATGTGCTGGCCAGGGAACGTTTTGTTAATAAAGCGTATACAGTATGTATGGAAAATTATTATGACATGGGAAAGGGGATTCCGGGGAAAGAGGCGGAAGGGGAGGTGCATTTCCCGGAGTTGGTTCCATTTGATGATCAGCTTTTGCATGGGGTGGAATTGTTTTCGGATGGAAGCCAGGAGAGGAAACAGAGGATAAATGCTTATAAAAAGTTACTGACAGGGGAAAGTTATCAGAATATTACAGAGCGAATTAAAAACTGGTTTGGAGATGGGCAGGTATGAATATAGAAGTGAAATGCAGGATCTTGGAGGGAATCTCCAAATGTGCGCCGGAAAATGCTTCAGGGGAGGATGAAGAAAATCTTTTACTTAATTTTTTGCCTTTAAGGAGCTACAATAAGCTGGCAGATCCGAAAAGTTTCCTTATAACCGGTGGGCGTGGTTCAGGAAAAACGGAGCTGTTCCGTGTATTGACTTCCTGTGGAGGGTTGAATTATATACTTAGTGAAAAGGACAGAAGGCGTTATACAAATTTAAAAGAGCAGGAGTTTTTAGCCGGATATATAGCAGCAGGGCCAGGGGCAAAATCCTTTCCGGCTTCCGGTGTCTGTGATGATTTCCTGAAAACAGAAAAACCGGATAATCTTGCTGCTTTCTGGGGAGGGTTGGTATGTTCTGTCCTTTTAAAAAGATTTCAGGATGAGAAGGAAATTGATGCGTTGGCAGAACAATATTTCGGGGAAGAAATAAAAAATATTTTAGCTAAAGGCTGTAGTGAAATTTCCAGGTGGTGGAAAACGCTGGATTCAGGGAAGGAGAAGTGGGAAAGTTTTCTGGATCGGACGGATTCTGTCCTGGAAAAACAGGATATACATGTCTGTGTTGTATACGATGAACTGGATCGCATTTGCAGTAATTATGAAAAACTGTTTGAATATATAGGAGGCCTGTTAGACTTTTGGTATCGCCATAACAGCCGTTTTACAAATATAAAAGCGAAAATTTTTTTAAGGAGTGATTTGTATAACGCCAAAGCCCTTCAATTTGTGGATGCGTCAAAGATGGGGGCATATCGGCTGGAATTGAATTGGGATGTGCGTTCCCTGTACCGATTGCTGGTAAAAAGAATGGCTAATGCAGGGATTGCGGAATTGGAGGCATATTTGGAAAGTGTACCCGGATTACTGCGGACACCTGTAATGGGAGAGTTAGGGTATATGCCGGAAGATTCGGAAGAGGGATACCGATTGCTGGCTGAAAAGATGATTGGGAAGTATATGGGAAAAAATGCAAAGAAGGGAGCAAGTTATACGTGGATTCCCAATCATATACAGGATGCCAATGGCCAGATTGCGCCAAGGTCTTTTCTGAAATGTTTTGTTTTTGCAGCGGAAGATATGTTAGAATGTGAAAATGATATATCAGCTTTGGAGGATGAGAGAATCCTGCAGCCGGCAAGGCTGCAGGGGGCAGTGGCAAGGGTTTCCGCTGACCGGGTGCAGGAACTGACACAGGAGGAGTATCAGTGGCTGCAGAATCTGATTGTCCGGTTGGATAAAAAAGCGATGCTGATGGAAATGGAGGAATTTCTGGATTATCTGCATCCTGAAAACTGGCCGGAAGCGGAACGGGGGAAGCTGCCGGGCAGGACAGAGATGGAAATCCTGGAAGCATTGCTGGCATTGGGTATTGTAATGAAAACGGCAGACAACAGGATTAATGTCCCTGAGATTTATCTCCATGGTTTCGGGCTGAAGAGAAAAGGGGGAATCAGGAGGTCGAAATAGCAGGCAGAGATCAGCCGTGCAGGATGGGAAATGGAAAATGACGGGGAAAAAACGAAAATGAGGAAAGCAGTTTTTCTGGACAGGGACGGTACAATCAATGTGGACAGGGGTTATCTTTACCGCATAGAGGATTTTACTTATATAGACGGGGCGGCGGAGGCTCTGCGTATGTTAGCGGGGTTGGGCTATCTGCTTGTTGTTGTCACAAATCAGTCGGGGATTGCCAGGGGGTATTATACGGAGGAGGATTTTCACAGGCTGAACCGGTGGATGCTGCGGGATTTGGCGGACAAAGGGATTCCGGTAGCGAAAACTTATTTTTGCCCGCATCACCCTATGGGTAAGGTGGAGGGGTACAGGATGGAGTGCGGCTGCAGGAAGCCGGGGACCGGGATGTTCTGGCAGGCGCAGAGGGAATGGGGGATAGATATGGAGCGGAGTTTTGCAGTGGGGGACAGGCTCCGGGATTTGTCAGTATGCCGTGAGTGCGGTGTACAGGGGATATTGCTTGGCGGAGAAGGGCTGTCCCGGAGGGAGGAAAAGCTCCGGACGGAAAAAGCGTTTCAGGAGGAGTGGATGTCCCCGGAGAGGAAAGTGTTTCAGGAGGAGGGGATGTCCTTGGAGGAGGAAAAGCTTCAGGAAGGGGAACGGAACCGGGAAAGGGAAATGTTCCGGGAAGCGGAAGGATTCGTGCGGCCGTTATGGACGGCGGGGAATCTCCTGGGGGCGGCATGGAAAATCCGGGACAGCGTCCGGGTGTCCCATCCGGTGCAGGGCTGAATTTTAAGGAACTGGCGGTGTGGTCGCTGGCTGGAAATTTCAGCGCGGCAACGGTGCAAAACGGGTACAGAACAGTCAGGGCAGAACCTCGATTTCCGGTTGGATGGTGGGTTATGGGACGGAGTACTATATAAGAGCCTGTTTAAAATCTCATTTCCACCATCTGTACACGGTGAAACCGTTCACCATTTTGCGAGATCTTTGCCCCTCATTCGGGGCAAACCTCTCACAAACTGTGGTGCACATCTGGCGAAAAGCAGATTTTAAACAGGCTCTAATAATGGGGCAGGACAGGCGGGAGAGAAATGGTAACGGTAGAAAACAGGTATTTTTCCATGAAGCAGATCAGCGAGTCCGGGCAGTGTTTCCGGCTGGAACTGCTGGAGGAGACGGAAGATAAGGACGGGAGGGTAAAAAGGAAATATGGGCTGCCGGCTTTCGGCAGATATTTAAAGGTCAGCGAGTGCGGGAGCAGGTTGTATTTTTCCTGTCCGCAGGAGGAATTTGATTCTATCTGGAAAGATTATTTCGACCTGGAGGAGGATTATGGGAAGCTGATTGCGTCCATTGACCCTGCGGATGTATATCTTAGCAGGGCGGCGGCATTCGGCAGCGGTATCAGAATCCTGCGGCAGGATTTATGGGAGATGATAGTTTCGTTTATTATTTCCCAGCAGAATAATATCAGGAGGATACGGCGGTGTGTTTCGGAACTCTGCCGGAAGTATGGTGTGCGGCAGGTATCGGAAGAGGGAGATATCTATTATTCGTTTCCCGGGCCGGAAGCTTTGGCGGAGGCCAGTCCGGAGGATTTGTATGGGTGTAACTTGGGATACCGGAGCAGGTATGTGAAAGCGGCAGCAGGGCTTGTCTGCCGGGGGGAAGTGGATTTGGCGGCTTTGCGCCTGCTGGATTATGAAGGGGCTATGAAGGAGCTGCTGCGGTTTTATGGGGTTGGTACTAAGGTGGCTAACTGTGTCTGTCTGTTTGCGCTCCATCATACCGGCGCATTCCCGGTGGATACCCATATCAGTAAGGTGCTGGGGCAGCAGTATCCGGACGGCTTCCCTTTTGAAAGATATACAGGGTATGCGGGCAGCCTGCAGCAGTATATTTTTTATTATGATTTGATGAATTAAAGGGGGCAGGAAAAGCGGAAGCAGTGGGCGCAGGAGGAAAACGGAAGCGGGTGTACAGCCCTGCCGAAGGGGAAAGGAGTAACAGGATGTTAAGGCTCAGGCCATACAAAACCAGTGACGCCGGGACAATCATTGCCTGGTGTAAAGATGAGGAAGTATTCAGGAAATGGACATCGGACAGATATGAGTCGTTTCCCATTACCGAAGAGGATATGAATAGAAAGTATATAGATAACAATGGGGATTGTGCGGAACCGGATAATTTTTATCCGATGACGGCATTTGATGAGGATGGTATTGCAGGGCATCTTATTATGCGGTTTACAGATGAGAAAAGGACGGTGCTGCGCCTTGGGTTTGTTATTGTGGACGATGCCAAAAGGGGATTGGGGTATGGGAAGGAAATGGTTGCCCTTTCCCTGAAATATGCTTTTGAGATTTTCAAAGCGCAGAAGGTGACGATCGGGGCGTTTGACAATAATCTGCCGGCGTATTATTGCTATAAACGTGCCGGGTTTAAGGATGCGGAAGGGGAAGAAGAGGTATATGAAATATTCGGTGAGAAGTGGAAGGTTTTGGAACTGGAGCTTTCAAAGGAAGATTATTTCCGAATGACGGAGGGCGTGTGATGCTCAGCCGTATGCTTGGTATGCTTTATCTGCTGATGAGTAAAGGGACGGTTACGGCGGGGGAACTGGCTGAGCGGTTCGAGGTTTCCACAAGGACTGTTTACCGGGATGTGGAAGCTTTAAGCATGGCGGGGATACCGGTTTATGCCAGAAAGGGGAAAAACGGAGGCATTTCTTTGATGGAACAGTTTGTCCTTGATAAGATGCTGATTTCGGAAGAAGAGCAGGGGCAGATTCTGGCGGCGCTTGCAAGCCTGCGGGAAACGGGGGCGGGGGCGCAGAAGGAAGAGGAAACCTTGCGGAAACTGGGTGATTTTTTCAGGGCGGAACCGGAAAGCTGGGTGTCGATTGATTTTTCCGATTGGAGCGGCAGCCGCAGGGAGCTGTTTGAGGGACTGCGTCTGGCGATATTGAAAAGGCGTGTGCTGAGGTTTGATTATTACGGGCAGTATGGGGAAATGACGGGGCGTGAGGCGGAGCCGGTACAGTTGCTGTTTAAAGAGTATACCTGGTATCTGCGGGCTTACTGCAGGGTCAGGAAGGCTATGCGGCTGTTTAAGGTCTTAAGGATGAAGCGCGTGGAGATCCTGGAGGAAACCTTTGTGCCGGACAGGGAGTGGCTGCAGGGGGCGGGGACGGATTTGCCCTGTGAAAAGGCAGCGGAGCCTGGGACGGGGGAATTTTCCGCAGGAGCCGGGGGTTTGGGCATAGAGGGGCCTGCCGGGAAGGATGGGGATGCTGCCGGGAAAGCATTTTGCACGGAAGGGGGAGTTCCGGGGCCAGAGGATTTTTCCGGGAGGGCAGGAGCTTCTGAAAGGATGGAATCAGAGGAAATCACGGTTTGGATTGATAAAAGGGAGGCTTACCGGGTTTATGACCGGTTCGGGGAGGACGAGATTACGGTACTTCCCGAAGGGGATTTCCTGATCCGTATGCGGAGTATTTTGGATGACTGGGTATATGGGATGCTTCTTTCGTTCGGCCCTTCGGCAAAGGTACTGGCGCCTGAGCGTGTGCGGGACGGGATGGTGCGGAGAATCCGGGAGATGGAAGAGGTGTATGGCGCCGGACGGAAATTGTAAAAAGAAAATTTTTGAATATGACATGCTTGGTGTCATATTATCTTTGTTACAATAGTTTTGTCAAAATAAATCAGCGGGCGATATATGATATGTGCCGCACAGAAAGAGAGGGTTTTTAAAATGGAAATGGAAATGGGAAAGATGGAAGCAAAGATTTGCCAGAGCTGCGGGATGCCTATGGGGGAAGAACAGTACGGGACGGAAAAGGACGGAAGCAGGAACGATACTTATTGCTGTTACTGCTATAAAGACGGTGATTTTGTCCAGAAATGCAGTATGGAGGAGATGGCGGATTTCTGCGCGCCTTTCGAGGTGGAGGGAGGACGTGCGAAAACGCTGGAAGAGGCAAAAGCCGGTTTGATGGAATACTTCCCTTCCTTGAAGCGGTGGCAGGCGTAAGGAACTGTAGAAAAATAACTTGTGCATAGTATATGCGGGGCATGGGGATTTCCTGAGGAGGCATGATATGATTGAGATACCGGAAAGTATAACAATTGCAGGGCAGCTTAACGGTTCGGTAAAAGGAAAGCGGATTGTACAGGCCGAGGCTGGACATACACCCCACGGGTTTGCGTTTTATACCGGAGATGCGGATTTCTATTCGGAAGCGATGGAAGGGAAAGTGATTGGCAGGTCTGCGGGAATCGGGAGCATGGTTGAGATTGGGCTGGATTATGCGGGCGGGGAGACAGGGCCGGGCTATAGTTTTGTGATAGGGGATGGGACGAATATCCGCTATTTTCCGCCGGGGGAAAAGCTGCCTTCCCGGTATCAGGCCAGGCTTGCGCTGGAGGATGGTTCGTCACTGGTCTGTACGGTGCAGATGTACGGAAGTATGTCCCTGGTTGAGACGGATACTTACGATAATTTTTACTACCGGATAGCAAAAGAGAAGCCGATGCCGGGGTCGGAGGGGTTTGATTACGGGTACTTTTGTTCTTTGAAGGAAGGGTTGTCGGGGAATCTGTCGGTCAAGGCTTTTCTGGCGACGGATCAGCGCATACCGGGGCTGGGGAACGGGGTGCTGCAGGATATCCTGTTCCTGGCGGGGCTTCATCCGAAACGGAAGACAGGCACGCTTGGGGAAATGCAGTGGAAAAAGCTGTATGAGACTACGGTTGAGGTGCTTGGAAGGATGACTGCGGCAGGGGGGAGGAATACGGAGAAGACTCTTTTTGGTGAAAAGGGCGGGTATCAGACGCTTCTTTGCAGGCTGACGGCAGGGAAGCCCTGCCCGTATTGCGGGAACGGGATTCAGAAAGCAAGCTATTTGGGCGGGACGGTGTATTTTTGCCCGGAATGCCAGGCTTGTTCGGTCCCTTAAAATGCTCTGGCAGGCCGCCGCTATGGAATCAAACATATGCGGCGGTTTGTATTTCCCAGCTTAGTAAAAGGTAATGATACAGGCCGGCGCCGGCTCCGCCTCCGGAGGGACCCTGCCTGTTTTTTTGCAGCTTATTTGGACGGGATTTTTCTAAACAGAAGATATCAGTTTTGGCTCAGTCCGGGCCGGCAGTATGGGACATCCTTGTCCCGTACTGCCTAAAATGGCCATCCTTGGCCATTTTTCCCTGGGTTGCTTACTCTTCTGTTAAGAAAAATCACCGTCCAAAACGATGCAAAAAAACAGGCAGGGTCCCTCCGGAGGCGGAGCCGGTAGTCTCATACTCCAATTTCTAGCCGGATGGAGCACTAGGGCGTGTTTGAAAAATGCTTTCCCTGAGATGTGCGTCACAATTTGTGGGAGATTAAAAGCATATATGCTTTGGCAATTATGCTTTGCCAAATGAAGGGCGCATAGTGGGCATTGCCCTAAGGGGATATCGGAACGGTGGATTCCTTAGGTATGTCATTTCGGAAAATACTGTATAATCAATGGGGGCAAACACAATAAAAATGGACTGTGCAGAAAATTGTTTACAGTGTAAACAAATGGTGTTAGAATAGGTTCAGGCGATTGTTTACAATGTAGACATAAGATGTTAGAGTGGTTCCACAAATTGTGACGCGCATCTGTCGGGAAGCGTTTTTCAAACACGCTTTAATTAAGACACGCTCTAGTGCTGTAGAATAGCAGAAAGGAAAATATGTGATATTATGAAGGAATTAAGCGGGGCAGAGTGGCATGTACTTGAGAGTCTTTGGGAAGGTTCGCCCAAGATAGGGAGCAGGATTGCGGCAGATATGGCGGAGCGGAAAGGGTGGAGCAGGAGCACGACGCTGACGATGCTGCGGAGGATGACGGAGAAGAAATTGATCTCTTGTGACGACAGCGGGAAAGTAAAGTCATATATGCCGTTGGTCGGCAGGGAGGAAGCGGTGAAGAGGGAAACGGAAAGTTTCCTGAACCGGGTTTATAATGGAAGTGTGAGTATGCTTATTAACGGTTTTGTGGAAAAAAATAAGCTGTCGGCAGAGGAAATTGAGGAACTCAGGCAGATTTTGGACAACGCGGAGGGGAACGATGGGAATTGAGTGGATAGTATCTTCCTGTGCAATGATTTTATTGGTGGTGTTGATCCGGGCGGTATTCCGCAAAAAGATACAGCCTCATATCCGTTATGTTTTGTGGCTTGCGGTGGCTTTTCGTTTGTTGCTCCCTTTTTCTTTTCCGGCGACGGCTGTCAGTGTCCTGAATTTTTTGCCGTTTCCGGGGAGTGCGGGAGCCGGTTTGCCTAACCAGGCGGCAGGGGGATTAAACGGGGGGGATGAAGCCGCGGGTATTTTGCCCGGGAGGATGGATGCGGAGAGGGGAGAAGAAGGCGCGGGGATGGGGCGGGGCCTGGTTTTGTCTTCGGCTGTGGATTCGGATGCCGGGGGTATCCGGGAAGGGGACAGTATAGAAAGCGTTTGGGAAAAGGATAAGGCGGGGAGTATCCCGGAAGGGAATGATGCAGGTGGTATATGGAAAATAAGTGATGCGGAGAGTATACAGAAGGGAAATAACGCAGAAGATATCCGGGAAAAGGATAGTATAGAGAGTGTTCAGGAGAAGGGGAAAACGGAGAATATAGGGAAGAAGGACAGTATAGAAGGCGCTCAGGAAAAGGGCGGCGGGGAGGAAGGGGCGCAGGTTTTGAAGGAGGATGCCGGGTTAAAGGGCAAAAGGACGGATGCGGGCATGTTTCCCGGGATTATCTGGATGTCCGGTGCAGCGTTGTGCGGGTTTGTGTTTCTGGCAGTGAACCTGGATTATGGCAGGAGGCTTAAGCGGAGTCGGAGAAGGATGGAGGATGAAAAGCTGCCGGGAACTTTGGGGATACCGGTATATATTGCGGAAATGATACGGACGCCATGTATGTTTGGGCTTTTGCATCCTGCGGTATATGTGACGGAGAGGGTGGCGGGGGAAGAAAAAATGCTGGCTTATGTTCTCTGCCACGAAAATATCCATTACAGGCACCGTGATAACTGGTGGGCTTTGGTGCGCAATTTGTGCCTCTGCCTGCATTGGTACAATCCTTTTGTGTGGATGGCGGCCCGTTTATCCAGGCAGGATGCGGAGCTGGCCTGCGATGAAAAGGCGGTGGAGGCGCTTGGCAGGGAAAGGCGTGTGGATTACGGAAGGGCACTGCTGGAACTTGGCGCTGCGGATTTTTCCGGTATGGGCGGATGGCGGATTTCGACGACTTTGGGAGGAAGCAAACGTCAGATGAAGGAAAGGCTGCAGATGCTTGTGGATTCTCCCGGGAGGGCTGTGGGAGTACAGGTTCTTCTGGCTGTTTTGATGGTATTTGTTTTTGCAGTGGCATTTACCGGGAGGGATGGGCAAAGCTTTGCGGCATCGGAACGGGGCACGGATATGGAGCGGCTGGAGGAGGGAATTTCTTCTCTTTTGCTGCAGGCGGTGAATGCGGAGGCTGTTCCGGGAGGGAAAAGGGGAAAAGGAATTTTTGCAGGGGAATCCGGTACGGTATCCCTGGAAATGCGGGCTATGGAAAAAGGGGATATGGCAGGAATAGAAATCAGCAGCGGCAGCAGCCTGGCGCTGGATTTAAATTTTGACGGCTGGGAGGATTTGTGCGTTGCGGTGCAGTATGACAAACGGGGGAATATTTCTTATGATTGTATGCTTTGGAATCCGCAGACAGGCGAATATGGACAGAGTGTGACGATCGATAACGTAGATACGGATGAAAGCAACCGATGGATAACCAGCCGGGTGGAAAAGGGGGATGGGAAGGATACGGTTACTTATTACCGGTATGATGATGATAACCAGCTCCGGATGCTAAGGTATGTGGAGGAAAACAGGTCAGAGGATGCGGTATTCGCACAGTTGGATCTGACTTATGTGGAAGGGGATGGCCCGTATGATCTGGATGCGGTGGTGGACGGGACTGGATTACACAAAACGATGCTTGCCATGGCGGAGCGGTCATTGGAAGAGCTTTACCGGTGGACAGGGGAAAAAGTGAGTACCGCCTGTTTTCAGGTGACGAATATGGGGGATGTGGTTTTTGGCGTGACGCCGGAGGATATCCTGCATTCAAGGATATTTTTCAGCAGGACTTTCGGGGCGGATACGGAATACAATCTGAGCGGGTATGAAAAATGTATTTCGTCTTTCTGGGTCACATCGGGAAGGTCAGTCTGGTATTCACCGGTCCTGTGGAGGGTTTTCCCGGAAGATATGGACGCCTTGACGGATGAGGAAGTGGTCAGGTGGTATTTTGAACGTATTCCGGATGGCGGCCAGGTGAAAAGTATCGTAAAGAGATATGAGGATATGTGGACAATCCAGGCGGAGTCCGGCAGTTGGTTTGAGGTGTGTTACGATGCCGGACTGAGGGAAATATGGTATGTGACGGGGCCGTACCCGGATTTCCCGGAGCATTAAGGTTCGGCAAAAGCGAGGAGGAGAGATGGGAAGAAAAGTTTTAACGGGAATTTTGGTTATGATGATGTTATTGCCTGCCTGCGGGACGGCAGGCAGGGAAGGGGCTGTGCAGGAAATAGAAAGCCAGGATCCGGAAAACCGGAATATGGAAGGGCAGGGTATAGGGAACCAGAGTATGGGAAGCCAGGATATAGAGAAACGGAATACAGGAAATCAGGATATAGGGAACCGGAATATGGAAACCCAGGATATAGAAAACCGGAATACAGGAAACCAGGATAATTCCTATGCAGAAAAGGCTGATATTTCAAAGGATGCTGCAAGCGGTGAAAATGGAGGCAGCGGGATAGCGGGCAATGCAGGTTCCGCGGCAGGGGCGGAGGAGGTATGCCGTAAAGCTTATAGCCGGATACTTGCCAAAGAGGAGGGTGCGGGTAATGCTGTGGTATATTCCCTGATTTATGTGGACAACGATGAGATCCCGGAACTGGTGGTATGGGACAGGGGATATGGGATGTATTCCATTTATACAATAAAAGACGGAGAGGCGTTTTGTATGATGGATTCTGTGGTTACGGTGGAACTGACTTATTATGAGAAAAACGGTATTGTGGCTCTGTTCGCAAGATGGATGGGCGGCGGTGATGAGGGCGGATACGGCTGGTATTATTATGAGCTGACGGAGGATAAGACGATTACGGATGAGGATCCGCCTTTGCTGCATTTCATTTACGAGGCTTCTTATGATGAGGATGGCAACTGGTCAGGGGGAGGGGTAAGCAGATATTACCATATGGAACAGGAAGTGGATGAGACGGCATATCGGGAAATGGCTTCCAGCCTGGGGATTGTGGAGGGCGAGGGGAAGAATTGCACGGATAATGCGCTGGAAAAGAAGGAAATGATGGAAGTTTTGGGGTTTTAGGCTGTGCTGCCGCGGTGCGGCGGAATATGTAAGGGAGTATCAGAGATGAAAAAGAGGGTGTTGTTTATATTGCTGGCTGTTGCCGTCCTGCCGGCAGGAGGGTGTACAGGGAAAGAGAACGGCGGAAATATTGTGGTTATTGAAGACGGCGGGGAATCCGGGCAGGAAATTGGGACGCAGCCCGGACAGACGGAGGAAAAAGGAGGATCCGGGCAGGGAGCGGGGCCGGAACCGGAAGGGGCAGCAGGAGGAAAAGCCGTGCAGGGAACGGAGACGGAACCGGAAGGGGCAGCAGGAGGAAAAGCCGGGCAGGGAGCGGAGACGGAACCGGAAAGGACAGCAGGAGGAAAAGCCGGGCAGGGAACGGGGACGGAACCGGAAGCGGCAGCAGGAGGAAAAGAAGAGGCCGGAACGGGACAAGGGAAGGAAGCAGAGGAAGAGGGAAAGGCCGGAACGGGGCAGGAGAAGGCGGCGCAAGAAGAGGGAAAGGCCGGGGCAGATTCGGAGGAGGGTACAATGGATGCTTCCGGTTTGCTGACAGAGGAAGAGAAGCTTCTTAGCGAAAGGATGGAGTATTACCAAAAAAGCGCATATTATCCGGAGATTACGGATTATTGGGAGAACGTGCGCGAGGTGAGGGACGTTTCAAACAGGATAGAACCGCTTTATGAATCGGATAAGCGTTACCTGGACAGGGAAGAGCTGGCTGCGGAGCCGGCGCTTGTCATCCATTTGGCGAAAAATGAAATTTATGCCCGGCATGGGTACATTTTTAAGGATCAGGATTTGTACAATTATTTTATGGGCTGTATCTGGTACATGCCTGCAACGGCACCGGAAGATTTCAGCGACGCTGTTTTTAACAGTTATGAGAAGAAAAATCTGGAATTGCTCAGTGAACTGGATCGGTTTGTGATATGATTTTTCTTCCAAAATCAACAATAAGGTTGATAATAACAAAAAAAATGGTAAAATAGTAACAGTGGGACATAAAGGAGGAGACAGGATGAAGATAGTAAGGCTGAATACCAATACAAAGAAAGACCTGCTGAACAATCTTCTGAAAAGGAGCCCGGACAATTATGGGCAGTTTGAGGCGGTGGTGGCGGAAATCGTGTCGGCGGTGCGTGAAAGAGGGGATGAGGCAGTCTTTGCGTATACGAAGAAATTTGACAAATGTGAAATAGATGCTTCCAATCTGCGGGTGACAAAGAAAGAGATTGAGGAGGCTTATGAGGAAATAGACGGGCAGTTGGTGGAAGTGATGAGGAAGTCGGCGGAGAATATCCGGGCTTTCCATGCCCGGCAGTTACATAATTCCTGGATAGATATGAAGGAAGACGGTTCCATGCTGGGGCAGAAAATTACGCCGATCGGGGTTTCCGGTGTCTATGTCCCCGGCGGGAAGGCGGCGTATCCTTCCAGCGTGCTGATGAATGTGCTGCCTGCGAAAGTGGCTGGGGTGGGAAGGATCATTATGGCGACCCCGCCGGGTGCGGACGGGAAGGTATATGCCGGGACCTTAGTGGCGGCGGATATTGCCGGGGTGGACGAGATCTATAAGGCAGGCGGCGCACAGGCGATTGCAGCTATGGCATTTGGGACGGAAAGCATCCCGAAGGTGGATAAGATTACCGGGCCGGGGAATATTTTTGTCGCATTGGCGAAAAAAGCCTGCTTCGGCCATGTGAGCATTGATTCCATAGCGGGCCCCAGCGAGATACTGGTACTTGCGGATGAAACGGCCAATGCACGTTTTGTGGCGGCCGATCTGCTGTCCCAGGCGGAACATGATGAAATGGCAAGCGCTATCCTGATCACTACCAGCAGGGGGCTGGCGGAGGAAGTAGACCGTCAGGTGTCTGTCTTTTTGGAGGAACTTTCCAGAAGGGATATTATAGAGAAATCGTTGGAGAATTATGGTTATATCCTCGTGGCGGATACGATGGACGAGGCGGTGGCGGCCGCCAATGAGATTGCATCGGAGCATTTGGAAATACTGACGGCAAATTCTTATGAAATTATGGCGAAGATAAAGAATGCGGGGGCAATTTTCCTCGGGGAATATTCGTCGGAGCCTCTGGGCGATTATTTTGCCGGGCCGAACCATATCCTGCCTACGAACGGGACGGCAAAGTTTTTCTCGCCGTTAAATGTGGATGATTTTATGAAAAAGACGAGTATTGTTTCTTATTCCAGGGAAGCTTTGGAGGCTGTGCATAAGGATATTGAGCTGTTTGCGGAAAGCGAAGGGCTGACGGCACATGCAAATTCCATTAAGGTACGGTTCTGAATGTGAAAAGAAGATCTAAGGCGGCAGAGGACGCCGCCTTAGATCTTCTGGGATTTGCATGCAGGATGCATGGCAAATCCATTTCACATGGAAGAATGCCTTGGGAAGCAGGCATTCTTCCAAGGGCGGCACCGTGTGTAGATCGGGGGATGGATTTTTGGGAGGATTGGTATGGAAAGACGGGCGCGGGTAGAGCGTAGGACGGGGGAAACGGATATTTGTGTGGTGATTGGGCTCGATGGCAGGGGGGAGGGCAGTATTGATACGGGGATCGGTTTTTTTGACCATATGCTGGAGGGGTTTTCCAGGCATGGTTTTTTTGATTTGGAGGTGAAGGTGAAAGGGGATTTGGAGGTGGACGGCCATCATACGGTGGAGGATACGGGGATTGTGCTGGGGCAGGCTGTGAAGGAGGCTTTGGGGGATAAGGCCGGTATCCGGCGGTATGGTTCTTTTATATTGCCTATGGATGATGCTTTGTCGCTTTGTGCCATTGACTTGTGCGGGCGTCCTTATTTTGATTATCAGTGCGCTTTTACGGCGGACAGGATCGGCGGGCTGGATACGGAGCTGATACGGGAATTTTTTTATGCGGTTTCTTATGCCGCTGGTATGAACCTGCATATCAGGATGCTTTCCGGTGTGAATAACCATCATATGGCGGAGGCGATGTTTAAGTCTTTTGCCAAGGCATTGGATCAGGCGTCAGGGAAGGATGCGCGGATTACGGAGGTGCTCAGTACTAAGGGGAGCCTGGGCTAGAACTAGCCATCCGTCCGGGAGGCAATGGAGGAAACAGAGGATACGGGAAAGGAGAGTTACGGATGGATAGTCAGTACAAAAAGCTGGTGCCTTGTATTTACTTATATAAGGGGAATGCGGTGAGGGATTTTAAGGATCCCACAGTGGTGGATATCAGTCCGGTGAGGCTGGCAAAATATTACAGTGATAACAATGCGGATGAGCTTCTTGTATTTGATTTGTCAGAGGGGGATGCAGAGCACGAAGAGGCTTTGGATATTATAAAAAAGATCTGCAGTGAGGCGGAAATCCCTGTGACCGGCGCCGGGAATGTGCATCGGATGGAAGATATCAAGAAACTTCTGTACGCGGGCTGCAAAAAGGCGGCGCTGAATTATTCCAAAGAGGGAAATATTGAAATTACGGAAGAGGTTTCCAAGAAGTTCGGCAAGGAGAAGATTGCGGCATGTTATTCGGATTTGGATACCATAGTGGAGAACCGAAAGAGGATCGAAGAATATGTCGGGGAACTGATTTTGGTCAATGCTTCTGTTTTAAGGCAGAGTGTGGATAAATGGGACGGGGAGGCGAAGATTCTGGCGCTTCTGCCGGAAGTATCGCTGGATAAGCTGATGGAAATCCTTAATTTCCCGGTGATCTGCGGTATTACGGGGTATGCGATAGATGAGAACGTAAAGGAATTGCCGGCCATCAAGTCTTTGTGCCAGGGGAACGGTATCAAGGTGAATACGCTGGATTCCGCGTTCCGGTGGGAGGATTTCAAAAAAAATGCGGACGGGCATGTAACGGTAGTGGTGCAGGATTATAAAACGGATGAAGTACTTATGGTAGCTTATATGGACGAGGAGGCATATCAGACTACGCTGCGCACCGGCAAAATGACCTATTACAGCCGCAGCCGGAGGGAACTCTGGGTGAAAGGGGAAACCAGCGGGCATTATCAGTACGTAAAGTCGCTGACGGCGGATTGTGATATGGATACCATACTTGCGAAGGTATCCCAGGTAGGGGCGGCGTGCCATACCGGGAACCGTTCCTGCTTTTTCCATAAAATATATAAGAAGGATTATGAAGAAACGAACCCTCTCAGAGTATTGGAATCTGTAACGGCCGTAATCAGGGATCGGAAGGTCCATCCGAAGGAAGGGTCTTATACGAATTATTTGTTTGACAAGGGGATTGATAAGATACTTAAGAAATTGGGGGAAGAAGCCACGGAGATTGTGATAGCTTCGAAGAACCCGAACCCGAATGAAATTAAGTATGAGATATCCGATTTCCTCTACCATATGATGGTCCTTATGGTTGAGAAAGGGGTTTCCTGGGAGGAAATCATGGAGGAATTGGCGAAACGGTAGGAAACTGGTAAAATTTTTTCATACCCATTGACAAAAGGAGAAACGCCCGGTATAATTGACAAGGTGTAAGTCGGAGGGCTGCAGGAAACGGCAGATCTTTGGCTGCGAAGGAGTCTGCCATGTTAATAAACTTAACTGATATACTTACGTCTGAAGGGAAAGCAGCGGAAATAGAGGTGGAATCCGGCCTTACAGAGATAAACTGCAGGTCAGGAAGATATGTAATAAAAGAGAAGCAGCCGCTATCCCTTACTATGGCCAATCTGGGAAAAGGCAAAGCATTGATAAAAGGCAGGATGGAGCTGGTCTTTGCGATGAATTGCGACCGGTGCTTAAAGCCTGTGCGGCAGAAAGTGGTGCTTTCGTTTGAGAGAGAGGTTTACGGGCCGGATGCATATCCGGAGGATATGGAAGACGATGACCAGGGTTTTATGGAAGGTTATCAGTTAGACGCGGACGGTTTGATACAAAACGAGTGTTTTATGAACCTGCCGGTGAAGGTTTTATGCAGGCCGGACTGTAAAGGGTTATGTATGCGGTGCGGAAAAGATCTGAATCAGGGAGAGTGTGGCTGTGACACATTTGTGCCGGATCCAAGGATGGCAGGAATAAAAGATATTTTTGAAGCAAATAAGGAGGTGTAACAATGTCTATTTGTCCCAAGAATAAATCTTCCAAAAGCAGAAGAGACAAGAGAAGAGCAAACTGGAAGATGAGTGCCCCTGCATTGGTGAAATGCAGCAAATGCGGCGCTTTGATGATGCCCCACAGAGTATGCAGGAAGTGTGGCTCCTACAACAAAAAAGAAATCATTGCGGTTGATTAATGGTTGGATTTCAGGAAAATCAAGAGTTTAATAAATATTGAATTCTTGATTTTTCTATTTTTATTTTCTTTTTATTATGAAAGCGGCGCTTCCCATTTTTGGAAGTTTGTTGTATAATGTATAAATACAATTCCATTCGCATATCGGTTTAAAAACCCCGGAAATAATAAAAAAAGATATTTAATCCTGCTTTGGGATACATAATGTTGTCTTGTAAAGGAATATGGAGGAATCTATGAGAGAAAAGTATGAATCACTGGCACTTGTCAATTTGAGGGATCTTGCAAAGGCAAGGGGTATCAAAGGTACTTCGGCGATGAAGAAGGCTGAGCTGGTGGAAGCGATGCTGCAGGAGGATGAAAGAGAGAAGGGGAAGGAAGAAGCAGCACAGGAAAGGGAAACGGTAAAGGAACCTGCAAAGGAAAAGGGAACGGTAAAAGAGCCGGCAGGGGACAGGGAGGCAGTAAAAGAGCCGGTAAGAGGGAAAGAAGCGGCGAAGGAACCGGCAAGGGAGAGGGAGACAGGGAAGGAACCGGATCAGAGGGAAGCGGCATCGAAAAAGATGAACATGGGCAGGAAACCGATGGACAAGCGCGGGGAGGGCAATGGTGTGGAAGAGGAAAAATATCCGGCCGATCTGGACAGCGGTATTACGGCGCATGGTATTCTGGAGGTAATGCCGGACGGGTTTGGTTTTATCCGCAGCGAGAATTATCTCCCGGGCGAGAGCGATGTGTATGTGGCGCCAAGCCAGATCCGCCGTTTTAACTTAAAGACAGGCGATATTCTGGAAGGGAATACAAGGATTAAAACGCAGAATGAGAAATTCAGCGCTTTATTATATGTAAAAACCATTAACGGCTATACACCGGATGTGGCGTCGCGCCGCTGCAATTTTGAGGATATGACGCCCATATTCCCGGATGAAAGGCTGAAACTGGAGACGCCCGGCGCTTCGGTTTCCATGCGTATCATGGATTTGATGAGCCCTGTCGGAAAGGGGCAGAGGGGGATGATTGTTTCACCTCCGAAAGCCGGCAAGACGACTCTTTTGAAGGAAGTGGCGAAATCTATCAAGATAAATTCGCCGGAGGTGCATCTCATTATTTTGCTTATTGACGAGCGGCCTGAGGAAGTGACGGACATAAAGGAGGCGATCGAGGGCCCGAATGTGGAAGTGATTTATTCTACTTTTGACGAGCTGCCCGAGCATCATAAAAGGGTGTCGGAGATGGTGATTGAGAGGGCGAAACGCCTGGTGGAGCACAAAAAGGATGTTATGATACTGCTGGACAGCATTACACGTCTGACAAGGGCATATAACCTTACGGTTCCGCCAAGCGGCAGGACTCTTTCCGGCGGCCTTGATCCGGCGGCGCTGCATATGCCGAAGCGGTTTTTCGGTGCGGCGAGAAACATGCGCGGGGGCGGAAGCCTGACAGTGCTCGCAACGGCGATGGTCGGGACGGGAAGCAAAATGGATGATGTGGTGTATGAGGAATTCAAAGGGACCGGCAATATGGAAATGGTACTGGACCGTAAGCTGTCGGAAAAAAGGATGTTCCCGGCCATAGATATACCGAAGTCCAGTACGAGGCGTGAAGATTTGCTGCTGACCGGGGAGGAACAGGAGGCCATGAACGTAATGCGCAAGGCGCTTAACAGCCTGAAGCCGGAAGAGGCAGTGGAAAAGATTCTGGATATGTTTTCCAGGACGCGCAACAACGATGAATTTGTGCAGATGGTGAAGAAAATAAAGTTTTTCTGATGGCATAGGGCGTGGGAGTGAACCAATGTCATTAACTTAAGCTTTTCGGGGCGCTGCAGACCACATATCTCATCCGGACGCGCTTTCGCTCAGCGGCAGACGCAA
>CANDKY010000068.1 GCA_947385425.1 uncultured Lachnospiraceae bacterium
GAAGCGGTTATACCGCGTGCAGATGGTGGGAATGATTTTTCAAACACGCTCTAGGAAGGGAGGAGAGAAATATAGGAATAAAACTGAATTTAAACAGGATAGCCGGGATTGTGGGAGCAATAGTTATTTTTTATATGGTGTCAGCCGCATTGAATTATATATATGCCTCTGATTCTGTCTGGGAGCGTATTCTTTGGCATAATTTTTATAAGGATGACGGAAAGATTGACAATATTTATCTGGGATCGTCACATGTATATTGTGATATTAATCCGATGCAGTTGGATGATATGAATGGGCAATTTAATTTCAATCTGTCTTCCAGCGGGCAAAGATTAAACGGCTCATATTTTCTTCTGAAGGAGGCTGATAAGAACAACTCTCTTTCTCATGTATATCTGGAATTATATTATTGGTGCAGTGTTAAAAATAACCAGGATGTAGATATTATTGATACGGGCTATAACAGTAACTGGCAAAATACAGACTATATGAGAAATTCGTATAATAAATTTGAGTATATGCTTTCAATTGCAGGGCCGGAGAAATACATGGATATTTTTTTCCCTTTCAGCAGATATCGAGCAGAACTGAGTAATTGGGAACGTGTTAGGAAGACCGTAGAATCCAAAAGGGCAGAGGCACATCAGGATTTTGAATATTATCATGAATTTGAGAACGGGAATGGATACGAAGAATATAGAAAGCAGGGATATGTCTATAGTACGAGAAAATTGCCGGAGGAGCAGAGGATATATTATCAGGAAAGGATTTTGGATAAAAATCCAATTGGGGGAAGAAGCGAAAGATATTTGCGTAAAATAATAAAATATTGCAAGGAATGTGATATTCCGATAACCTTGTTTGTATCTCCTGTATATGAATTACAGATTATCAGCACAGAGCATTATGATAATTTTATTAATCAGGTCAGGGGGATTGCAGCAGAATACGGGGTAGAATATTATGATTTTAATCTGGTGAAGGAAAAATATCTGGACATACAGAAGGAAGAATATTTTATAGATATCGGGCATCTGAATTATAAGGGGGCAGAAATATTCACACAATTCTTTGGTGAGATCGTATCTCGAAAGGCATCGGATAACGAAAAGTATTTTTATTCTTCTTACAAAGAAAAGCTGCAAAGCATACGTCCTGCTGTTTATGGACTGTATTACAGGGATTATGAGGGACGGCGTATATACAATATAGCTTCCAACAAGGAGGAAGGAATGGAGTACCGGGTAACACTGACCCAGGCTTCGGAGGAACCGGGGGGGGGTATGGAGCCGTTGGTTTTACAGGATTTTACGGGGGATAAAGAGTTTGTCTTACCGGTTGATGAACATGGGGTATGTAAGATTGAGGCAAGAGTAGAGGGGGAGGCGGGAGTAATACAGACAATGCAGATCAATTATTAGTTAAAAAAGTTTTGATGCTTAAAGAATGTATTGTATCGCGGTTTATAGATGGCGGTAAGGGGCAGTACTTTTAGAGAGTTTAGGGCTGAACATGAAACAGGGGAATGTTTGAGGCAACGGAAGTACCCGCAAACTTTACATCTATTTTCGCATCTGCTATAATTGGACAAAAGACAGAAACGGAACCGGGCAGGGGGAGGTATGTATTATGTTTGAAAACATGGTGCAGGGGTGGTTTTCGGAAAATGATGATTACAGCGATTTTATCCGGGCGTTTTTGATGGGCGATATAAAAGCAATGAACATTTATATGAATAAAGTAACGTTGGAAATGTTTGGCAATTTTGATGCAGGGAAGAACCCTTCTGAAAAAAGGCCGGAAAATTTTTATCATGGTTTTGTGCTGGGGCTGATGGTGGAGCTTGCTGATAAATATGTAGTGACTTCAAACAGGGAAAGTGGTTTTGGGCGGTATGATATCATGCTGGAACCCAGAAGTCCGGAGGATAATGCGGCTATATTGGAATTTAAGGTACAGGATGGGGATGAAAGGAATTATCCGATACCGTAAAGGAAGCGCTCCGCCAGATTAAGGAAAAAGGTTATCAGGCCAACCTCATAGCGAAAGGTATTCCGGCAGAACGTATATGTAAGTATGGGTTTGCCTTTTGCGGAAAGAAGGTGCTGATTGGCAGGGGATAAGAAATGCGGGAAGTGTAAGTATCGGTGTCAGCCGACAGTCAGCATGGATATGCAGGAAGGGGAGGGAGTTTATGTTTTATCATGCCCGTAACGGAAGTGTCCGCGCCGGAAATTCGGAAATGTATTATATATCTTTCGGAAACGGAAATAAAAATCTGGTAATGCTGCCGGGACTGGGGGACGGCCTGGCTACGGTGAGGGGGATGGCTTTTGCTTTTGCCGTGATGTACAGGATATACGCGGAAAAATTTACCGTATATGTTTTCAGCAGGAAAAATGATCTGCAGGAAGGGTATTCCACAAGGGAAATGGCAAAAGATCAGGCAGAGGCCATGGCGGCCCTTGGCATTGCAAAGGCGGTTATTCTGGGTATATCCCAGGGAGGTATGATAGCACAATATCTGGCGGTTGATTATCCTGATTTGGCCGATAAGCTTATATTGGCTGTAACAGGCTCAAGGCCGAATGAAATAATGGAAAAGGCTGTCGGCGGCTGGATGGAGATGGCAAGGCGGGGAAATTACAGGGACTTGCTGATAGATACGGCAGAAAAATCGTATTCGGAAAGGTATTTAAGAAAATACCGGCGGCTTTATCCGTTTCTTGGCAGGACAGGGAAGCCGGAAAGTTTTGGGCGTTTTCTTATACAGGCGGCTTCCTGTCTCAGTCACAATGCGTATGATGAATTAGATAAAATAATGTGTCCCACGTTGGTCGTCGGAGGGGATTGCGATAGGATTGTGGGCGCGGTTTCCGCTCCTGAGACAGCCGGAAAAATAAGCGGAAGCGAATTGTTTATCTATCATGGCTTTGGCCATGGGTTATATGAGGAGGCAAAGGATTTTAACAGGCGGCTTTTAAGTTTTCTGTTGGAATAGGGAATCCATAGGTTCCGGTTCTTTTTGCCTTAAAGATAAGGCTCTGCTATTTTAGGAACATCCTGAGAAGGGATTCTTTTGGCCTGTGGTAGGGCTGGTAGCGTATGGGGAGATCCATCCAGGTTTTTTTGTCTACGATGCTCCGTGTATGGCTGAATTCCAGGAACCCGTCTTTGCCGTGGTAGCATCCCATGCCGCTTTCTCCTACGCCGCCAAAGGGCATTGCGCTTGTGGCAAAGTGTATGACAGTGTCATTGATGCATCCGCCGCCGAAACGGCAGCGTGACAGTACCTGCCTTTGGGCGTGGGTATCTTCAGAGAAGAGGTACAGGGCAAGGGGGCGGGGGCGGCTTTCAATGGCGTTTATGGCTTCCTCCAGGGAACGGAAGGTGAGGATGGGGAGCACGGGGCCGAAGATTTCTTCCTGCATGGCGGCATCGTGGAAGGTGGCATCTTTTAAGACGGTGGGTGCGATGCGGAGTTCTTTTTCGTTATACTCGCCGCCGCAGAAGAGCTTTTCACGGTTAATCAGCCCTAAAATCCGATCAAAATGTTTTTGGTTTATTATTTTTCCGTAGTCGGGGCTGTGGAGGGGATTGGCGCCGAACTGCCGGATGATTTCACGGCGGATGGCGTCGGCCAGGGTGTCGCGGATGTGTTCGTCGCACAGGATGTAATCCGGCGCTACGCAGGTCTGCCCGCAGTTTAAAAATTTGCCGAAAACAATCCGTCTGGCAGCCAGGCCTAATTTTGCGCTTCTTTCCACGATGCAGGGGCTTTTGCCGCCTAATTCCAAGGTGACAGGGGTCAGGTGCTGTGCGGCGTTTTTCAGGATTTCGGAAGAGGCGGGCGCATAGGCGCTGGGCTTGAGGATAACGGTATTCCCGGCGGCCAGGTCTTTTTCATGATGTTCAATCGCGTCTTTCAGGAGTTTCAGCCCATGCATCCGGCTGGCATAGGAGAGTGTGGCGCCGGATGCGTAGTATCTGCGCTGGCAGGCAAGCAGGGATTGCAATTTTGTCTCGTTCATAATTTTTTTCCTCCCGGGTCGGTGTGGTTTCGTGTTTGTGTAAAAGTCTGTATATGGGTTATAGTATACCCGTTTTTGTCTCTGTCTAAAGGGACAAAATTTGATACAAAATAAGCCTTCCATTTCGGAGGGCTGTTTTTCTGCAAGTCTTGAAAAAGCCTTATTCTGCGGGCTTTTCTGGATTTCAGTTCTTTCTATGTTTTGTGCAGACTTCTAAAGTTTCCATAGAATAATGAGTTTATAAACCATAGAGATTATATTGTACTGGTAAATGCACACCCCTCTGAGGGTTTTTGGAAAGCAACCAACAGTTGCCGGATTGGAACGTATAGGTGGATTGATTATGGAAAAACGCTAAAGTATAATGAATGCCTGGAGGATGTCAGAATGGAATTTAAAGAAAAATTGCAATTACTAAGAACAAATATGAAACTGTCACAGGAAGAACTTGCTAACAGGCTGGATATATCAAGACAGTCTATAACAAAATGGGAGAATGGACAGTCTTTTCCGGATATTCAGAACCTTATACAGCTTAGTGAGATTTTTAAAGTCTCCATAGACAGGCTTGTGAAGGAAAATGATATCTGTACAATCAGTCTTTTTTGTGAACATAAATATCCTATGCAGGATATCAGGATTTTTTTAGTCAGGGCAAAAAATAAAACATATATCACGGATGAAAATGAAATCATGCCGTCACAGCCTGGTTCCCACGATTTCCGTTATGAAGATGGTGATTACCTGTATATGGATACTTACCTTGGCGGGCAGAAATTCATAGGCGGGGAACGTGTCTGGATAAGGAATCATGCAGTGTGGGCTATGAATTATTACGGGGAGAGCCTGGATGAGAATTTTGATATTATATTTTTGAAAGAAGCGCTTTCCCATGTGTCGGTTTCCATGCCGTTCCGAGGGCCGGAATTCTATCAGAAAGGCGATTATATGTACCAGTGCCAAGTGCAGGGTGATTTTGAATGTTTTTCAGGAGAGGAACGGATATATTGCAGGCAGAAAAAGGTATACGCCTGTATGTTCCACGGAGGGACTATCTTATGAACATGGTAGAAAAAGAAGTAGTAGTAAAAGATCTGGTTACAAAATCAAATCTTCCGGCAAGCGATTATGTGATAAACCCTTATGTAGGCTGCCCTCATGGGTGCAGGTACTGTTATGCCTGTTTTATGAAGCGGTTTACGAATCATGGTGAGGCATGGGGGAGTTTTATTGACATTAAGCGGTGTGACAAGCCGATAAGCAAAAAGAAACTGCAGGGGAAGTCTGTTTTCCTGTCATCTGTGACGGACTGCTACAATCCATTTGAGGAAAAGTACCGTAATACACGGAAGATACTGGAGCAGTTAATTTCCATAAATTGCGAACTGAGTATTTCAACAAAATCCCATCTGATCTTGAGGGATATTGATTTATTGAAGCAGTGTAATAATTTGAAAGTCTCGGTATCAGTCAATACATTGGATGAGCAGTTTAAAAATGATATGGATCATGCCAGCAGCATCATGAAACGGCTGGAAACACTGGAAATACTGCATCAAAATGGCATATACACTGTTTTGTTTATGTCTCCTGTTTTTCCGGGCATAACGGATTATAAGGAAATAATAGTAAAGACACAAAGATATGTGGATGAATACTGGTTTGAAAATCTGAACCTGCGGGGAAGCTATAAGCAGGATATCCTTGGCTATATAAAAAGTGCCTGCCCACAATTAATGGAATTATATGATGAAATCTATGTAAAAGGGAACATGAGGTTCTGGAATAATCTTGTTGTTGAGATTGAGGAATATTGTGCTGCACATTCAATAAAACATATCAATTATTTTTATCATAAGGAGTTGGTAGAAGCCAAATTGAGGACAAAGTAACCAGGTAGTGACCGCCGATATGCTTACCATTATATGCGGCGGTCTGCCGTTTCCGTAGGCAGGCCGGGCGGCCTGATAACGGAAATCACTTGGAAAGCGGGGAAGTGGCTGCCCATAATCTATCCTCTGTCCATACCCATATCGCGAAAAACATCAACGCCTCTTAATAATTAACGGTAATTGACCGATATATAAAGTGACGAAATAAAACGAAAGGAAGGAAGCGGTATGGCAAAGGAAGAGATTACACCGAGCGAATGGCAGATTATTTACCGCTTGAAGTTCCAGCGTGACATTTATAAGGATTTGCGGATTCTGGAAAAGAGCATAGGCGAGGGGGATGAGGAAAACTCCAACCTTGACCTGTTCTCACTGGAGATGTTCGAGAATATCGCCTACACGATGGCAAAGCACGCCGACCCGCAGATACCCAATGAGGTGGATGAGTGGCTGGACGGATTCAACACCTTTTTAATATACCAAGTCCTGCCACAACTTATAGAACTATGGGGCTGAACGTGCAGACGGATGTGGAGGCTAAAAAAAACTTCGCCCAACTGAGCGGGAAATGACCACGCCGCTGTTCCTCTTACGGTGCGTACAGCTAGGGCTTTCGATGGCTGACTCGGAACTGCTCTCCTTCGGGCTTATCAATGATATGTACTGCGAGAGCAGGAACGACTCCTGCTTCTATGCAACACTTGCTACCCAGGAGGATTTCGATTTATTTTAACAGGCAGAATAGGTGTTGCGCCGGTCAGTTTCCTGCCTTTATTTTTTCTTCCATCAGATGATAGATACGGTCAATATCCGTATAGAAAAGAGGAATGCCGCGTTTGTGCAGACGGATATTGTAGCTTAGATTATCGGCGATCAGCTTTGCCGTGGAATCATGCAGGGATAAGGGAACACCCTTACTCGTATGTATATGGTCGAAATAATCCGCTGTGGTCGGGAGTGCGTTCTGTATAAGGAAAGCGGCATCCCAGCCGCCGCATTTACCAAGCACAATCTTGGTGCATTTTTATACCGGGCAACCTGTCGGCTGTAAATATTCTGATTTCTCCTTAATAAAAATCCCCACCACGAAGGGTGGGGATAAATGTTCGCACCGAATAATTTATATTCCGCACCATCGGTAAGCGGGAACATTTGACGTACTGAATAATTTATACCCCGCACCATCAGTAAGCGGCAACATTTTCTGTACTTTTATTATACGTAGAAAATGGGAAAAAAGCAATGACATATTTTTGAAATTCTGCATTTCGATACATAGGCACTTGCCATAAACGGCAGGTGTCTTTTTACGCATTTTTTCAGGGAGCCTTTGGGCTTCCTTTTTTCGTGGGGAGGTGCTTTGGGTGGGAGCGTCAAGGATACAGGGAATCACGGTGGAGATCGGCGGCGACACCACAAAGCTGACCGCCGCGCTGAAAGGGGTAAACGGGGAGATACGCACCACGCAGTCAGAGTTACGGGATGTAAATAACCTCCTGAAACTGGACTCCGGCAACACGGAATTGCTGGCACAGAAGCACAGGCTCCTTGCGGAAGCGGTGCGGGAGACGAAGGAAAAACTGGAAACCCTGAAAGCGGCTGCGGAACAGGCAAACGAGGCGCTGGCAAAGGGGGAGATTACCCAGGAGCAGTATGATGGGCTGCAGCGGGAGAACATCGAGACGGAGGAAAGGATGAAAAGCCTCGAAGAACAGGCGAACCAGTCAGCGGTGGCGGTGCAGAAGATCGCCGCTGATTTCGATTCCGCCATGAGTCAGGTCGGGGCGGTTTCCGGGGCAACCGGGAGCGAACTGGAAGCCCTGCGGGATAAGGTCCGTGAGATGGGCGCAAAGACCAAGTTCTCCGCATCGGAGGCAGCCGAGGCAATGAACTACATGGCGATGGCCGGCTGGAAAAACTCGGATATGCTCTCCGGCATGCCCAACGGCGGCACCCTTACGATGAGCGGGGCGGCAGAGTCATTCACGGCTTTCTGCTTTTACAACAACGGGAATGCACAGAGCGAACCTACCACAGTACCGGCAAGCCCTTATACGAGAAAAAATATGTCCTTCTGCGGATGGAGCATTGATTCCCTTTCCACATCGGCCTATAAGCCGGGAGAGAAAGGTGTGTTCCCCGCCGGGGCAACGCTCTATGCCGTGTGGGTGACAACAGAGTATGACTTTGTTTATACCGGCAGTTATGTACAGTTCACCATCTACGCGGACGAGGGCATTTCCGGCGTGAGTACCAACAGGCGCGAACAGTTCAAAAAAATGATAAAGGACTGCGAGGACGGCAAGATCGAAATAAAACTCGCTTAATTGATACAAAGGGAATGAACAGAATATCGGGGAAACCGCAGAAATAAAGGCATTTGGCGATATTAGATACCGCCAGATGCCTTTTCATTTTTCATGGGCGTTGTGGTATGGGCAGGAGAAGTGTTTGTGCATGAACCCTCCCCACAGAAATTTGAACCCTCTGTTTCTAAAAATTTGAACCCCCTTAAGGCAAAATCAAAATGTAGAAATATGTGTGATTATCTATAAGAGATTTTCCAGTTCCTTTTGCAGTTGATGGAGAAATGTAGTGGATGCTCTTGAAAGGATCTGATACTTTTTCCATGCAATACAGAGTTCCGCTTCTAAAGCGGGGCAAAGTGGTTTAAAACACAGGCTGCTGCTTCCGGTGGTATTGATGAGTTTATCCAGTGCGATTACATATCCGAATCCCTTTTCTACAAATTTGGCCGCATTATAAACCAGGTCATATGTGGCAACAATGTTGAGTTTTGATATATCTGTCTTCAGCCAGGAAACTACTTCGCTGTTGTCAGAAGCCTGATGCGACACAATCAATGGCTTGTCCCATAAATCTTCCGCCGAAACAGCGTCTCTGTCTGCCAGCGGGCTGTCTTTTTGCATAAGGACGCCCCATGTATCTTTCACAGGCAGTTTGATATAATCATATTTTGTGACATCAATAGAACCGACAAAAAGCCCAAAATCAATCAGCCCTTTATCCAATTTCTCTATGACACGGTTGGAATCGCCGCTGTAAATATGGTAATGGAGCAGCGGGTGCTTCTTTTGCAGGTTATGGGCAGCTTGTGCAAAAAGGGAGATACCTTCTGTTTCTCCACAGCCAATATAGACGTCACCGTTTATATTTTCGTTGGAAGACGCAAGTTCAGCCTTTGTTTTTTCCATGAGGTCAACCAGCTCTTCGGCCCGTTTGCGCAGGAGCATCCCATCCTCTGTCAGCGTGACTTTTTTGCTTCCACGGATCAGAAGCTGTTTCCCCAATTCTTCTTCCAAATCTTTTAATTGTCTGGAAAGCGGCGGCTGCGTCATGCGGAGCGTTTCTGCCGCCCTTGTTATACTTTCCTCCCTTGCAACTGCAAGAAAATATTGCAATACCCGAATATCCAAGCCTAAATCCTCCCTTTTTGAATTGTTAATTTTATTATAACAAAAAATAGCATACCTTTCAAGTATGGATACACATTCTATATATGCATTTGATATTTAATTAGAGAGGACTTATAATTATATCAACGGAGGTGATTTCAGTATGTCTGATTTTGGAAAGACGAATACAGATTCATATAAGAAAGAAATAATAGATACGCTGCAGAAACTTTTAAGAGGGCTGCCAGCGTATAAAGAACTTGTTTATTTTGTGAAATGTGTGGGAAATCATTATTTAACTGCATTTGAAAAAGGGAGTC
Source organism: uncultured Lachnospiraceae bacterium (assembly GCA_947385425.1). Lineage (GTDB taxonomy): Bacteria > Bacillota > Clostridia > Lachnospirales > Lachnospiraceae > Kineothrix. Next base: position 9,663 of record CANDKY010000068.1, read on the forward strand.
CGGATATTATTGTGATTGGTTCAGATATCCCGGAGGAATTAGTCTTTGCATCGGGTAAGATGCCCTACTGGATTTTGGGCGGGAGCAGGGTTAGTTCCATCTGGGCGGATGACATTGTGCCAAGGGATACTGATCCGGTCAGCAGGTCAGGGCTTGGGTATGTCCTTTCCGATTTTGCGGAGAGGTCATTGATTTTGATACCTCTGGTTAGTGACAGCACGAGGAAACTTGCTTATATTCTTAAATCTAAGGGATTAAAAGTACATACCTTCCATTTCCCGCCATTGAAAGATACCCAGTCGTTTTTGGAATGGGGGCGGCAGTATGAAGCGTGCAGGGATGCAGTTTCGCTTCATCTGAAAAGGCCTTTGACAAAACGAACTTTGCAAAAATCCCGGAAACAGATTTCTATGGTAAAAAGACAGATTCAGGATTTTATGGAAGTATCACAGGAAACACTGAGCGGAACAGGCAGAATGTTTATTTTAGGCAGCTATTACTGTGCGGATAATCTTCTGGAATGGTGCTTTCAGATTAAATGTCTGACGGACAGAATGCGAAAGGAGCATAAGCGCCGGAGTAAAGAAAAAAGCAGGGTTCTGCTGCTTGGCTCGCCGGTTTATTTTCCTAATTACAAGATTCCTTTTCTGATTGAGGAAGCCGGGCTTGAATTATTCCTGCAGGCAGATTATACAACGCTTTCCATACAAGGCTGTATCGGCATGGATCAGTTGCAGAAAGAAAATGTGGCAGATGTTTTTTATAGGAACGATGCTTCTCCTGCTTATGTAAAAAATAATTCGCTGTATGGGTGTATTGAAAAATTGCTTACAGAAAATAAGATAGAGGGCGTTGTTTATCATGTCCTGAAAGGACAGATTGAGTACGACTTTGAATTAGGGCGTTTTGAAGAATTGTTTGAAAAGCTGGATATTCCGGTGTTCCGGCTGGAAACGGATTATAACTATCAGGATGTAGAACAGCTTCGTATCAGACTGGAAGCGTTTTCGGAAGTCCTTGCCCAGAGAAAATATTCGGGAGTTTCTGACGGCTGGAAAATAGAAGCCGGTAGGCGGACAACGGAATACAGAAAGGAAACGGTGGCAAGATGAAAGGGAGAAAAATAGGGGTGGCGATTGTATGTGCCGTCTGCGCATTTCTGATCGTGTCAGCTTTTTTTGCAAAAGATTTTGTCCTGTATGATTTTCATATGAATGTTCCCGATTACCATTACACAAAAACGCAAGAAGAAAAACCACTGTCCGCAGATACTTCCGTATGGTTTTCCTATGGGGACGGAGGAAAGGCAGTTTCTTATGGGATAGATGAGGGAATACAGGAAGAAAACCTGACAGTCTATGCACTGGCCCAGACGGGAGAAATTTCCGTAACCAAAGGAAAGGAAAATCCGATCAGGCAGGATTCCCTGGGACATTTTATTGCAGCGCTCCCTATGACAGAGCTGGATATAGACGGTGACGGCAAGGTGGAAAAGGTTTACGACTATGCACGGGCGGATTTCGGGCTGAATGCTTTCAATCCTGCACCGCAAAGATTTCTGACAGGGGAAATTCCGTTTGAGCTGGTATTTGCAGAGCGAAAGTATATCATGGTTTATTACGGAAATGAGATATTAAAGGATGCTGAGGTTCTTGTGACCGCTCATAACGGGGAACAAAAAAGATACCGGACAGATGAGCATGGGTGGATACAGGGACTTCCCAACAGGGATATACGGGAGGGATTTACCGCCGCCTATTCCCCGGACGGATTATCTGTGTATCGTATGCACTATGCACTGGAAGATTATCCGTATTTTTCGGCACACTTTTGGAAAGCGCATCTGCCGTTAGCGGTCATTTTTTCCTTGGCGGTCATTGGGATTGTGGCGGTTTACCTGATACGGAACCGTATGGAGAGGAACAATCCGGCTTATGCAGTTTATTCCAGAGAGCGTGCAGGCATCTATCCGGGTACGCTGCATCAGAAAACCACCTCTAAGTTTTTGCTTGTCCGATGGCTGTGCCTGTTTACAGGTATGTTCCTGTGGACATACGCCGGGAGATTGATTCATCAGGGACAGACGCTGAATGAGATTTCCATACCCGTATTCAGTTGTCCGTTTAATCTGGATCAGGTGGTAGAAGTGCCATGTTATTATCTGTCGCATCTTCCGGCGCTGTTTGGAAGATTTGGCGCTGATTTCCCTGTGCGCAACATGACCTATGGAATTCTGTTTTTAGTGACAACGCTTTTCTGCTTTATCTTTCTTGGGTGTATCCTTTGCGGATTCCTTTGTCCGGCTGGTCTTTTGCAGGACTTGATGGATAAGCTGCGGCAGGCGTTACATATCCGTCCGATTGTTGTTACAGACCGGATAAACCGCTTTTTACAGCCGATTAAGTGGGTGTGGATACTGCTGTTCTTAGGGTTTGCGTTTACAGGAGGGGATTTTTGCGACATCTGCCCGCTGAAAGGTTTTACAACCGCACAGGGCGGTTATTGGACAAATTTATATCTTGGCGGATTTTTTGCAGTCGTGATTTTGGTAGGCAGCTTTTTCATCAAACGCTTTTGGTGCATTATCTGCCCGATGGGGTATCTGATGGGGCTTTTCAAACGGTTTAATCTGTTCAGGCTAAAAAAAGACTGTACTTCCTGTACGGAATGCGGAGCCTGTTATCATGCCTGCCCGATGCGGATTAAAAGCATATACACGGAGAGGGAAAAGGAAAATGTGCAGACGGTTGACTGTATGATGTGCGGCGAATGTATCCATAAATGCCCGGAGGACAATGCGTTATCCATGACTTTCTGCGGAAAAACAATTTACAAGTCATCAAGGAAAACCTTTATGTCTAAATTTTCAGGGAAAAAGGAGGGGTAAGCTATGGCGGAGCCGAATGGGATCAATGAAAGGCAGCGGGAATTATTTATCAGAAAGTCTACGAGGGTGGCGGCATCTTACCTGAAACGTGCAAAGGCGCTTTCTGAAATGCCGGATGCGGCAAAGCCTTTCTTTGATGTACTGGAAAATATATACATTAAGCTGACGGATATAGAGAAACCGGAAGATAGGAAAAGCATCGGAACCTTGTGCGTCATGGTTCCGGCAGAGCTTGTTTATGCTGCAGGCGCAATGCCTGTGCGCCTGTGTTCCGGCAGTTATACGGCGTATTCCATCGGGGACGATTACATTCCCCGCGATGCCTGCCCTCTGGTAAAGGCGGTCATGGGATTTGGAAAAGTGAGGGCGCTGCCTGCATTTGATAACTGTTCCCTGTTAATTGCGACTGTGACCTGCGACTGTAAAAAGAAACTGGCTGGTGTGATTGACACCGTGAAAAATACGGTACCGCTTCATGTTCCGCCGCTGAAAAAAGAGGATGCTGACACAGAGGTTTTTCTGAAAGAACTGTACCGCCTGATACCGATACTGGAAAAAGAAACGGGAGTGCAGATTACGGCAAGGTCTTTGGCGGAAGGAATCAACATGGTCGGGAACGCACAATATGAGATGTCGGAGTTCCTGAAATACAGAAGGCATGCCCCGGCGCTGATGAGCGGAACGCAGGTACTGTCCGTGATGAATGCGTATTCTTATATGCCTGTCAGTCTGTGGGCGGAGCAGATGCACAGGCTCAACGGGGAAATGAAACAGCGGTTGGAGCAGGAGCGTTTTGTAAGCAGGAAGAATCAGCCCCGTATTCTTGTGACAGGTTCGCCGATTGCATTCCCAAACATCAAGGTACCGCTTCTGATTGAGGAAATGGGCGGTGTCTTTGCGGCAGATGAAACCTGCATGGGAGAGCGTGGGCTGTATGACCCGGTATCGGTCATTGATCCGAGCTTTGACGGAATGATGCGCGCCCTTGCTTCAAGATACACAAAGCCCTGTACCTGTCCGGTGTTTGTGGATAACAGCCAGCGTATTTACCGGATGAAGCAGATGATAAAGGAACATAAAATTCAGGGAGTCATTTATCATGTGCTGCGTGGTTGTCTGGTGTATGACTATGAATACCAGCTTATGGAGGAGGCAATGGGGAAACTGGATATTCCGATTATCCGTGTGGAGAGTGATTACAATGAAGAAGATGTGGAACAGCTCCGTATCCGCATTGAGGCATTTATTGAACTGATTAAGATGCACACGTCCGCATAAGGAAAATAGCTGCATTCGCAGCCTGCGGACGGCGCAGGCAGAAACGATAAAATCGTTTCTGATAGAAAGCAAAAAAACTAAAAAAGGAGGCGTAACGGCTATGGAAAAATACTATCTTGGGCTGGATGGCGGTTCTACCTATCTGAAAGCCGTCCTGATGAAAGATAAAAAAGTAGTCGGCACCGTGGTATATCCCACGGGAATTGACAATAACGGGGTGGCGAAAAAAATCGTGGCAGCTCTGTGTAAAAAATACGGCATCAGCCGGGCAGACATAGGCTACATCATGGCTACCGGATACAGCCGTAAAATTCTTGAGGTTGCCGATGATGATATTTCAGAGATTACGGCTCATGCTTACGGGGTGCGTGTGACTGCGCCAAAGGAATACCGCCCCGGTATGGTCATTGATATTGGCGGGCAGGACAGCAAGATTATTTATCTTGATGCGAATTATAACGTGAAAAATTTTACCATGAATGACAAATGCGCCGCAGGGACGGGGAAGTTTATGGAGGTCATAGCACAGATTTTAGAAACGACAATCGATCAGGTTGGGGCGCTTTCTTTGGAAAGCACTGCGCCCTGTGACATCAACAGTACCTGCGTGGTATTTGCACAGTCGGAAGTGATTTCGCTTGTGGCAAGAAGGGTTGACAGGCGTGATATTCTGGCGGGAATGCACCTGTCGATGGCAAAGCGGATCATTAAGATGATGAAAAAGTCGGAAAAGGGCGGCGATATTTTAATGACGGGCGGCGGTGCGCTGAATACCGGCATACATAGGGCTTTTGAGGAGGAAATGATGAAGGATGTCTATGTGGCAAAATATCCGCAGTTTAATGGCGCGGTGGGTGCAGCCCTGATTGCCAGTGAAAGGGGTGGGGTATGAATGCATTGTTGATAGCGCCAGCCCTCACAACAGCCGTATCCATCGGGCTTGGCTGCGGGACCTGCTGCAGCCCGATCATCAGCACATTTCTTTCCACTTATGTGGTATCCCATGCGGGAGGCGTGAAAAAAGGGCTTCTGTCGTTTGTGAGTTTCTTTTTCGGAAAGATGGTCAGCGTGTCTTTGCTTTGTACGGTCTCTGCGTTGGTCAGCAGGCAGTTTATCGGTGAAGACGGATATATTGGCAGCTTTAACTTGCGGCTTTTTTCGCAGGCAGCCATGAGTGTGATCGGTGCAGCGATGGTGATACGCTGGGTATCGGAACTTAAAAAACAGAAAAAATGCGGCGGCTGTAAAGGATGTGGAAAACAGGAAGGAAAGGCCGGAGTGGTTCCGATGCTGATTGCAGGGCTGACCTACGGCATGACTCCATGCGCCCCGCTGCTCTTGATGATTGGATACTGTTTTACACTGCCGGTGCCGCTGGCGGGGATGACAGGTGTTGCGTTCAGCCTTTCCAGCATGGTAAGTCCTGTCCTGCTGCTGGTTGTAGTGACCGGCGCACTTTCAAAAAAGATGGGAAGGGAGATACCAGAGGCGGTGAAATGGTTTCGTCTGGCATCTTATGTACTACTGATGATACTTCCGTTTGTGCTTAAGGGATAACAGGGTATTATTCAAAAATATACCGATAAGGAGGATATTATGAAAACGAAAATAACAGCTTTAATACTTGTGGGGATTTTTGCATTTGCAATGACAGCGTGTGGCAGGAGGGACAGTAACGCTGACAGCGCAGTTCGCACTGACAGCCAGAGCGGAGCAGAAAGCCGGACGGAAAGTGTTGAAAATACCGAAACGGAAGAAAATACGGTTTCGGACACTGCTGTATCCGGACAGACGGAGGAAGGGAACAGCAATATATTGATAGCGTACTTTTCACGTGTCGGAAATACGGATTTCCCTGCGGATATAGATGCGGTGTCCTCGGCAAGCCTTGTGAGGAAGGACGGCGAGCTGTATGGGAATACGCAGTATATCGCAAGCCTGATACAGCAGAGTACAGGCGGAGACCTTTTCCTGATCGAGACGGCAGAAAAGTACCCGGTGGATTATGATGAAACAGATGAGCAGGGAATGATCGAGAACAGGGACAGAACCCGCCCGGAACTGGCATCCCATGTGGAAAACATGGACAGCTATGATATTGTATTCCTTGGGTTCCCCAACTGGTATTATGATATGCCGATGGCAGTGTATACTTTTTTGGAGGAACACGATCTGTCGGGAAAAACGGTCATCCCATTTGTCACAAGCGGCGGAGGCGGTTTTTCGGATGCCATATCGGAGATACAGAACCTGCAGCAGGGAGCGGAGGTTTTATCGGACGGGTTTAAGGCATCCCATTCCAAGATTGATGATGTGACGCTGGAGGATGTGCAGGAGTGGATAGATGGACTTTCACTTTTAAATAAATACCTTTTAAGTATTGATATTCATTTAATATATGTATTTGATATTTTTATTAACCTATTTTATACTATGGGCAAGGGGGCAGGAAGATGGCAGAAATAAACGATGTGTATGGGAGCATCTACCAAAATCTGATCGATGCAGGCTGTGATAAGCATATGACAGAAGAATGTATGGCTTTGGTGAAGGAGGGGAAGGACGCTGATATGCTTCCCATCCTCGCAGGGCACAGGGCATCCCTGCTGAGTCTGGTGCATACCGGACAGAAACGGATCGACTGCCTTGACTTCCTTGTCTACAAAATGAAAAAGAAAATTCAGGAGGAAAAATGATGAACATGAAATTTGATTTTAACAACCCTACCCGTATCCTGTTTGGCAGCGGAAAGCTGGATGAGCTTGGCAGTCAGACATTGCCCGGAAAAAAGGCGCTGGTGCTGATTTCCAACGGAAAATCAACAAAGGTGAATGGGTATCTTGACCGTACACTGGAGCAGCTTCAAAGGGCTGGAGTGGAAACTGCTGTTTTTGCAGGAATTATGGAAAATCCGCTGAAAGAGGCGGTCATGGAAGGCGCGGCTTTTGCAAGGGAAAATAACTGTGACTTTATCGTGGCACTGGGCGGCGGTGCGGTACTGGATTCCTCTATCGCTATTTCCGCTATGGCAACGAATGAGGGAGACCTGTGGGATTATGTTGTGGGAGGGACCGGCAAGGCAAGACCGCTTGTGAATAAAGGGCTTCCCATTGTGACGATCACGACGACTGCGGGAACCGGTTCGGAAGTCAACTGCTGGGGCGTAATCTCCAATCTGGAGACAAAGGAGAAGATTGGGTTTGGCGCCCCGGAGCTTGTGCCGGTGCTGGCCATTGTCGATCCGGAACTGATGAAGACAATTCCGCCGAAATACACGGCATATCAGGGATTTGACGCCCTGTTCCATAACACAGAGGTTATGATATCAAACGGTGTGAATATCCTCAGTGAAGCGATTGCTTTGTCCTGTATTGAGAACATTGCAAAATACCTGCCCCGTGCGGTAAAGGACGGAACCGACATGGAAGCAAGGGAGCATATCGCCTACGGAAGTACGATGGCGGGAATTTCCATGCAGCTCACATCAACCACGGCACAGCACAGCATGGAACATGCCATGAGTGCATATCACCATAATCTGCCGCACGGAGCCGGGCTGATCATGATCTCGAAAGCCTTCGCTGAATTTTTTATTGAAAAGCACGCATGTGACGGACAGTTCATCAAGATGGCAAAAGCGATGGGAATGGAGCATGCGGATAAGCCGGAGGATTTCATCACCGCCCTTGTAAAACTGCAGGAGGAATGCGGCGTGGCGGATTTGAGGATGAGCGATTTCGGGATAGGGAAAGACGAGTGCATGACGCTGGCGGTCAATGCCCGTGAAACCATGGGCGGCCTGTTCCTTGCGAATCCGTGCGAGATGAGCGATGAGGAATGTGCGGGTATTTTTGAAAAATCTTACAGGTAAAGGATAGGGAGATGCAGAACGTGACAGTAAAGGATGTGATAGACGGATTCCGGGAAGGCACGGAAGAAAATGCCGAGCGGGACGCCTGTGCCAATGAACTTTTTCAGGAGGCTGTCCGTATTGGGATGGAGCTTAATACAAAATACCATACGCCGGAAGAACTGCGGGAGATCATGGGAAAGCTTACCGGGAAGAACATTGATGCTTCTTTCCGGCTGTTTCCCCCGTTCTATACGGACTTTGGGAAGAACATCACCATAGGGAAGGATGTCTTTATCAATTCGGGATGCCATTTTCAGGACCAGGGCGGGATAGAGATCGGGGACGGCGCACTGATCGGACATAACGTGGTCCTGGCCACAATCAACCATGATCTTGATCCGAAGAAAAACAGGAAGAACCATTATGCACCGATTAAAATAGGCGCCCATGTATGGATCGGCTCCAATGCCACCGTATTGCCCGGAGTGACCATCGGCGACCATGCGGTGGTCGCCGCCGGGGCTGTGGTGACAAGGGACGTTCCCGCCATGGCAGTGGTGGGAGGCGTTCCCGCAAAAGTATTAAAGATGATCCAGGAAGGGAGCGAAGCGAAAGATGAAAGTTTTAGCGGTTAATAGTAGCGCAAGAAAAGACGGAAATACGGCAATCCTTATCCAGACCGTATTTGAGGAGCTGCATCAGGCGGGGATTGAAACGGAGATGGTGCAGCTTGCCGACCAGATTATAGAGCCCTGCAGAGCCTGCTGGGCCTGCGGCGGGAGAAAAAACTGTGTCCATGAAAGGGGTCCGTTCCAGGATATTTTTGAAAAAATGACACGGGCGGACGGAATCCTCCTGGGTTCTCCGGTTTACATGGCGAATATGTCCGCAAATATGCAGGCGTTTTTGGAGCGTGCGGCGGTGGTGGCAGACATGAACCGTGATGCGGGGCTGTTCCGGCATAAGGTTGGCGCTTCTGTTACGGCGGCACGCAGGGGCGGGGCGGTAAATGCGGTTGATGCAATGAATCACTTCTTTCTGTCACAAAGTATGTTCCTTGCAGGTTCCTCTTACTGGGCCATGGCTTATGGGAGGATGCCGGAGGATGTGAGAGAGGATGTAGAAGGGCTGGATACTATGAGAAATCTCGGCCAGAACATGGCGTATCTTCTGAAAGCTTTGGAAAGCGTGAACGGAATGAAGTTTCTCTAAAGCTGTAAAGGACACAGCCCAAGAGAATGGATTGAACTGATTCAGATTATGAAATTAAGGAGGAAGATTTAAATGCGTATTCTTGTATTAAACGGAAGTCCGCGTCCGGGCGGCAATACGAAACAGATGGTCAATTCTTTTAAGGAAGGAGCGGAATCGGCAGGGCATCAGGTCGATGTGGTGGACGTATGCAGGAAACGGATCGGCGGCTGTATTGCCTGTGAATACTGCCACACCAGGGGAAAAGGCGTTTGTATCCAGAAGGACGATATGCAGGAAATCTATGAGATGCTCCAAAATACGGAGATGCTGGTCATTGCATCTCCAATCTATTACCACGGTATATCGGGGCAGTTGAAATGTGTAATCGACCGTTTCTATGCTTCTGTTTCTCCGGGAAATCCGTCCGGATTGAAAAAGGTGGCCATGATTTTAAGCTCTGGAGATGCGGATATGTATGATGGGGCAATGTTTTCTTTACAAGGGGATTTCCTTGATTATCTTGGACTGGAGAACATGGGCGTTTATACGGCTCATGGGGCAGAAAACGGATCGCTGGAGAAGCTGGAAGAATTGAAACGTTTTGGAGCCTCTATAAGATGACACAGGCAAAGGAGAGAACCATGAAAAAAATAATAGCTATTTGTATGATGTTCACACTGCTGCTTGGTCTGCCCGCCTGCGGCGTAGCAGAACAGGATGATTCATCCGGGCTGGTGCAGGGAAGCTCTGCAAAACAGGAGACCGATGCGCCATCGGAAACTGGCAGTGGGGAAAATGAAGAAGAGGAATCAACTATGAGTGAAGAACCGAAAGAGGATACAGATTATTTTGAAACAAATATTCTGGTAGCATACTTTTCTGCTACCGGAACAACAAAGCCGCTGGCAGAATATGCGGCGGAGTTCCTGAATGCCAATCTGTATGAGATTGTGCCGGAAGAACCGTATACGGAAGCAGACCTTGCTTATTATACCAATGGGAGGGCGGATCAGGAACAAAGTGATCCCACAGCCCGTCCCGCTATTTCCGGTAGTGTGGAGGATATGGAACAATATGGGATAGTGCTGTTAGGTTATCCCATCTGGCATGGGCAGGCGCCGAAAATCATCAGTACATTTTTAGAAAGCTATGATTTTTCAGGGAAGATTATTGTGCCATTCTGTACATCCCACAGCAGCGGGATTGGCTCCAGTGATACAAACCTTCATAATCTGGCTTCCGATGCAGAATGGCTGTCCGGACGGAGGTTTCCGGGCGGTACTTCCAGAGAAGAAATCGAAGAATGGCTCGTCAGTCTTGACTTGCCTGAAACGGTTGGGGGTGTTTCGGCTGCTCCTGTATTTGACTTTGAAAATAAAACGGTCATGCTCAACAGTGGCTATGAGATGCCAATCAATGGTCTTGGAACTTATAGTCTTCATGGTGATGAATGTATCAATTCTGTGAAGTCTGCGTTATCAAATGGTGTCCGTCTGATTGATACTGCATCTGCTTATAGCAATGAAGCAGAAGTCGGGCAGGCAATCCGAGAAGCGATTGACGAAGGGATTATACAGAGGGAGGATGTTTTTGTTACGACCAAAATTTATCCTGGCAATGAGATGGAAAATCCTGTTCAGTCAATTCAGGCTTGCCTTGACCGGCTGGATATTGGTTATGTAGATTTAATGCTTTTGCATCATCCCGATCCCAATGATGTGGAGGCATACAAAGCGATGGAACAGTTTGTGGAAGAAGGAAAAATCCGTTCCATCGGACTGTCGAACTGGTATGTGGAGGAATTGACGGAGTTTCTGCCGCAGGTAGATACTGTCCCCGCAGTGGTTCAGAATGAAATCCATCCGTATTATCAGGAGAATGATGTGATCCCGTTTATTCAGGATTTAGGGATTGTGGTGCAGGGCTGGTATCCGCTGGGCGGCAGAGGACATACGGGAGAGCTGCTTGGCGATTCCGTGATTTCTGAAATAGCCGGGGCGCATGATGTGTCTTCCGCACAGGTGATTTTACGATGGAATCTACAAAAAGGCGTGGTAATCATTCCCGGTTCCAGTAATCCCGATCACATCAAAGAAAATACGGAGCTGTACCATTTCAGCCTGACAGAAGATGAGATGGCACGGATCAATGCTCTTGACAGGGGCGAAAAACATGACTGGTATTAAAATAAATTGATGTATAGCAGGAATTTGATTGAAGTGGAAAAGTGGATGAATTTCTTTAATATTTAGATTTCTTGTGGAAAGCATAAGCATGAGGAGATGGCCGTATGACAGTAAAAAGAAAGATTCAGATATTTATAGATATTATAATGACAGTTATGCTGCCATTGCTTATGGCATATCAGCTGATAGGAGAAGCAGCTCATGAATATATGGGGATGGGAATGTGTCTGCTTTTCCTATGTCATCATATGTTGAACTGGCGTTGGCATGGGAATCTTTTGAAAGGGAGGTATAACCTGCTCCGTATTGTAGGGACAACGATAAATATAGCACTGTTTATCATTATGGCAGCTTTAATGTCCAGTGGGATTATGATGTCAAAGCATATTTTTAACTTTGGGTATAGCGGCGGAGCGAGAACGGCACATTTGTTAGGTTCTTATTGGGGATTTGTGCTAATGTCCATTCATATCGGGCTACATTGGAATACGATATGGATGATGATAAAAAGAGCAATAAAAACAGAAAGTAATTCCATGATACACAGGGTTATTTTAATAGTTGTCGTCAGCTTGGGATTCCTCTATGGTTTATATGCTTTTATAAAACGGCAGTTAGGTATCTATATGCTTCTTCAATCAGAGTTTGTGTTTTTTGATTTTGAAGAACCAGTCATGTATTTTATATTTGATTACACTATGATTATGTGTGTGTTTGCAGGGGTAGGATTTTATGTTTCTAAATTGCTGAAAGAAAGAAAAATCAGATCCAAAATGTAATGGGATAGGATGGCTAAACGACAGACGGAGGTGATTGTATCGAGCGCGTATTGATAATAGAGTTTAGCGAAAAAAATCAGCATGTCATTGATGAAGTGATAAAGGTTCTAAAACGCTATTCGGAATTTGAGATTTCGCGGTTGAAACACGAGCCAGTGTTATCACTTCCTGGTTTAGAAATCAATCCGGTTCACCGAAAGGTATATTGTGATAGGCTGGAGATTAATCTGACTACCAAAGAATTTGATTTGCTTTGCTTTCTCATAGCAAATAAAGGCCGTGTTCTTACCTATGACCAGATATATCATAAAATTTGGAAGGAGGAGGCTTTTGGGAATGCAAATAATGCCATAGCCTGCCATGTTCACAACCTGCGTGAGAAAATAGGCAGGTTATTGCCGGAGGGCTGTTTTGTCATTCGGTGTGTACGGGAGGTTGGCTATTGTTTTGAAACGGATAGTGAATATACTGTATCTACATAAAGGCGGTTTGGGAAACTGAACCGTCTTATTTTTTTTGACCGTTTTTCTTTTCATGTTCCAGGAAGTTCCACCGCAGTTCTTTATAATCAGATTTTATGTGATATTATCCATTCTGCCATGTCGTAACTTGCGATATTCTACAGCGTTCCTACAGATTCACTAAAGCAGTTCTACAAAATCATTTTTTATAATTTCCCCATTGACAAGCTGTCAGGGGGAAAGCGGAATTGTATGTCTGTGCATCCCCGGAAAGGGGATGCCATGAATATACCGTGGGCAGGGACAGGCTTTATGTCTCCCAAGATAAAGCAATATTGTTGTTCCCCATTTTGCCTGACCTATAATTACTCTGGTTGCCTGTCACAGA
>CANDKY010000069.1 GCA_947385425.1 uncultured Lachnospiraceae bacterium
CGGAGATGGCCACCGCACTTGTTACCGGGATCATCACGATGATGTTCAACTGGACAATGCTGCATTATGTAGGCGAGGACGGGGTTGCCGCGGTTACTATTATAATGTATGTACTGATGTTTGCAAGTTCCCTGTATACAGGGTATTCCTATGGCGTGGCTCCGATGCTCAGCTATTATTATGGAGAAAAGAACCATGGTAAGCTAAAAAAACTGGCTGCAGTCAGCATGAGGGTGATCGCGGTGATTTCCCTGGTGACTGTTGCGGCGTCTTTCCTGCTGACAAAGCCGCTGGTGTCCGTTTTTGCCCGTCCGGACAATCCGGTGTATGATCTGGCAGTAACCGGGAACCGAATCTGTACCATTGCACTTTTGTTTATCGGTTTTAATATTTTTGCCAGCGGGATGTTTACCGCATTATCCAACGGGGTAGTTTCGGCCATACTGGCATTTTCCAGATCCTTTGTGTTTATGCTGATCACGATGATCGTGCTCCCGCTTATTCTGGGCGTGAACGGGATCTGGCTGGCAACGCCTGCGGCGGAACTGATGGCGCTTGCATTGTCCGCTTTTATGTTCTTAAAGTATAGGGGGAGGTACGGTTATTAAGAAAGGAAAGCCCTGTCTGCCAATCGGTATCCGGCGTATAAAATTGACTTTTCCCGGCGGATATTGTATGATTATAACCAGAGCGTGTTTGCCGTAATTTGCATAGTATGGAAAAGGTGCTGTGGTTTTCACAGGTATGGAGGGCATCGTTATGGACAGGGATAAAAGGATAAGGTTATGTATGGCGGTTTGTCTTGCGATAGGTATTTTGGCGGCGCCGGCCCATTTGCTTAAGGGGGAGGCAGCGGCGAATGTTGTAGCGACGGTACAGGGGACGGTGAAGGAAGGGACGACTTCCGAGCTGCTGCGGCTTTCCACGAAAGAGGGGGAGATGGAGATCAAATTGGACGCCGGGACGGATGCCAGCGCCTGTAAGGTACTGCTTCCGGATAAGAAAATCAGTGTTTCGGTATCCCATGGTTCGGACGGTTATCTCCATGCGGTGAGGATTACAACGGAGGCACAGACTCCTGGGGTAACGCTTGACTTTTCCACCTCCGCTACTGTGACGGGGAAGATCGGCGATAAGACCACGAGCAAGCTGATCTATTTTAATACGCCGCAGGGTGAAATGGAGATTAAGCTTGACGACACGACTAATATGAGCGGATGTTCGATCCTGGTGGTGGATAAGAGTTATAGTATTGTCTGTGTGCGCGGGTCGGATGCGTATATGCATGCGGTCAGTATTTCGGACATGCTGACGAATGCCGGGCCGGCAGCATCGCCGTCGGTACCGGCCGTGGGAACCGGGCCTGCTCCCACGGCCCCTTCCAATCCGGCTACCGGGTCGGTGTCGGGGACGGTGACGGAGGATACGCAAGAGGATTATCTTTTCCTGTCTACCAGCGGCGGGGTGATGCAGTTTGCGATTGACAGCAGTACGGATGCCAGAAGCGGTATGGTACTGACACCGGGGAATAAAGTGACGGTTTCCTTTTATAATGGCTCCGATGCTTATCTTCACGCGGTCAGCCTTGTGGGGGTGAAGGATAACATGGAGGCAGTACAGATGGACACCTCGGATGTGGCTACTGTGACCGGGACGGTAGGGCGTGATTCCAGTGAAAGCATATTGTATCTGAATACTCCGCAGGGGGAGATGCAGCTTAAACTGGATGCGGTGAACAGTATCAATAATTGTAAGGTTTTGGTCAGCGGGAAGAAACTTTCCCTTACATGTACCCGGGGTTCGGACGCCTATATGCATGCGATTGATATTACAGGGGTGAATTAAGGGGAGTAGGGGAGGGCCATCTTCCCCTGCTCGTGTGCCGGGTGCTAAAAGACCCTGTTTAAAATCTCATTTCCACCATCTGTACACCTCATTTTGCGAGATCTTTGCCCCTCACAAACTGCGGTGCACATCTGGCGAAAAGCAGATTTTAAACAGGCTCTAAGTTAATGACATTGGCTTTGGACAGTAACCAGCAAGAATTTTTTAGGATAAATTTTATACTTTATCCATTGTATTCCATCTTTTTTTAGGCATATAATAAACATGCCGGCTGCGGCAGGGGGGAATGGAGGCAGGCAGCGACAAAGTTTCAGGAATTGTGCAGAAAATAAAATTATTTTTGCAAAGTTCCTTATATTGGAACTTGGAATTTGGAATAAGGATGGAAAAGATACATGGAGATGCAGGCAGAAAATATACAGCAGATAGAAATGCTTTTGAGTGAAAAAGACGGCATTTTGAGATTCAGGCGGACTATAATGCAGTATGAGTGCGCAATGCTGGAGATCAAGACGAAACTGGATGTATTGAATACGGAGCTGTCATTGCAGAAGAGCAGGAATCCGTTTGAGACAATCAAATGCAGGATCAAGTCGCCGGAAAGTATCCTGGAGAAGATGAAAAGGAACAATATACCGCTGACGGTAGAGGATATGGAAAAAAATCTGAACGATATTGCGGGAATCCGTGTGATTTGTTCTTTCCCGGACGATATCTACATGCTGGCAGACTGTCTGTTGGCCCAGGACGATATCAGGCTGGTCGCAAGGAAGGATTATATTAAAAAACCGAAACCGAATGGCTACCGGAGCCTCCATTTGATAGTGGAAGTCCCGATCTTTCTTACCGATGAAAAAAAGCCGATGCGCGTGGAAGTGCAGTTCCGTACGATAGCGATGGATTTCTGGGCGAGTTTAGAGCATAAGATGAAATATAAAAAGCATATCGCGAAGGCGGAAAGCATTTCCAATGAACTTTTTTACTGTGCGGAGCTGATCGCCCAACTGGACGGCAGGATGCAGCAGATACGGGAGAAGATAGAGGATGCGGCGGAGGCGTGAACCAATGTCATTAACTTAAGCTTCCCGGGGTGCCGCAAACCACATATCTCATCCGGACGCGCTTCCGCTCACGGCAGACGCAACGGTACTAAGGCGCCAAAACACGGCGCCTAAGTGCCGGCGTCTTTCGATGGTCCGGATTGAGATATATGGTCTGCAGCACCCCGGAAAGCTTAAGTTAATGACATTGGGCGTGAACTGTAATCCTCATATTTTTGTCCGGTGAAAATAATAAGAAAAAGCTGGTATTTTCGGCTGCAATGTGCTATAATCGCATAATGACTGTGATTGTATACTTTTTTGGTAAAAATCAGCGGGTAGATGGTGAAATAAGGAGGAAACTGTTAAAATGAGTTTACAGGTAGAAAAATTGGAAAAGAACATGGCGAAGCTGACAATTGAGGTAGCGCCCGAAGAATTGGAGAAGGCTATCGAAAAGGCTTACCAGAAAAATAAGAAGCGTATCAGTGTTCCGGGATTCAGGAAGGGGAAAGTACCCCGTCAGATGATAGAGAAGATGTACGGCAAAGAGATTTTTTATGAAGACGCAGTCAATGCTTTGGTTCCTGATGCGTACGCAAAGGCATTGGATGAGTGCGAGGAGGAAATCGTTTCTTCCCCGCAGATTGACGTAGTCCAGATAGAAGCAGGGCAGCCTTTCATTTTTACGGCGGAAGTGGCATTGAAGCCGGAAGTAAGGTTAGGGAAATATAAAGGCGTAAAAGTATCTAAGACAGATGTCAATGTAACGGACGAAGAAGTGGATGCGGAAATTGAAAAGGAACGCGAGAGGAATGCAAGAAATGTCGCGGTGGAGGACAGGGCAGTCAAAGACGGCGATATGACCGTGCTTGATTTCGAAGGTTTTGTAGACGGTGTGGCTTTTAAGGGCGGAAAGGGCGAGAACTATCCATTGACAATCGGTTCCGGTGCGTTTATCCCCGGCTTTGAAGATCAGTTAATCGGCGCGGAGATCGGCAAGGAAGTGGAAGTCCAGGTGACATTCCCCCAGAATTACCATTCTGAGGAACTGAAAGGCAAGCCTGCAGTATTTAAATGTACGGTAAAAGAAATTAAAGAAAAAGAACTGCCGGAACTGGATGATGAATTTGCGGGAGATGTTTCCGAATTTGACACGCTGGCGGAATACAAGGACGACGTAAGGAAGAAAATTACCGCCCGGAAGGAAGAGGAAGCGAAGGGTGTGAAGACCGATGCGGTAGTTGACGCGATCATAAACGATTCCGACATGGAAATCCCGGAAGCGATGATTGAAACACAGCAGAGACAGATGGTAGAGGATTTCGAACAGAGGATCCGGATGCAGGGGCTGCAGCTTGAGCAATATTACCAGATGACAGGTAGCAATTATGAAAAACTGCTGGAGCAGGTAAAGCCGCAGGCACTGAAAGGCATTCAGTCCAGGCTGGTATTGGAGGCGGTTGCGGAGAAAGAGAACATAAAAGCCACGGAAGAGGATTTTGAGAAAGAGATAGACAAAATGGCGGAAATGTACCGCATGGAGAACGATAAAGTAAAAAATATGCTGGATGAAAGCGGCCAGAAGAGCGTAATGAATGATATTGCGATCCAGAAAGCAATTGATTTTGTAGTGGAAAATGCGGTAGAAGAATAAATCAGCATCTGTCATGCATTTTGGACAGGAATTGTCCTGCCAGGATGGGCATCGGCAGGATACTTGCGGAACTGGAACAGCATATGCCCACATACTGCCCAAGAACAATACCTGGCCATTATTGTTGGACAGGGATTGTTCTGCTGGAGCGGGCAGTGTATGGGCATATGCGGAACTGGAATAAAAAAACAGCAAGTATCCGGACGATGCCCCAGGACAATTACTGGTCATGCATTTTGGACAGGAATTGTCCTGCGGGTATGGGCATCGGCAGGATATTTGCGGAGCTGGAACAGCATATGCCCACATACTGCCCAAGAACAATACCTGGCCATTATTGTTGGACAGGGATTGTTCTGCTGGAGCGGGCAGTATGTGGGCATATGCGGAACTGGAATAGGAGGGAATTAGGGCATGAGTTTAATACCTTATGTTGTGGAGCAGACGAGCAGGGGAGAAAGGTCATATGATATTTATTCAAGGCTTTTAAAAGACCGCATCATTTTTTTAGGTGAGGAAGTGAATGATGTTTCCGCAAGCATTGTGGTAGCGCAGCTTTTGTTTTTGGAGTCGGAGGATCCGGAGAAGGATATCCATCTGTATATCAACAGCCCGGGCGGTGTAATAACTGCCGGGATGGCGATTTATGATACGATGAATTATATCAAATGCGACGTTTCCACAGTATGTATCGGTATGGCGGCGAGCATGGGCGCGTTCCTGCTGGCCGGAGGTGCGAAAGGGAAAAGGTTCGCGCTGCCCAATGCAGAGATTATGATCCATCAGCCGGCAGGCGGGGCACAGGGGCAGGCGACAGAGATCGAGATTACTGCAAGGCATATCCTGGCTACAAAGGAAAAAATGGCGAGGATTATGGCGCAGAATACAGGGCAGGATTACGAAGTCGTTTTGGCAGATACGGAAAGGGATAACTGGAAGACGGCGGAAGAAGCATTGAGCTATGGTTTGATTGACAAGATCATTGAGAGCCATGCAAGCCTTGAAAAATAAGGGAAGATAGAAGCAAGGAGTAAGAAATGGCAGGAAAAAATTCCGATGATATCAGATGTTCTTTCTGCAATAAGCCCCAGAGTCAGGTGAAGAAGCTGATTGCGGGACCGGCAGGAGTATATATCTGTGATGAATGTATTGATATCTGCGAGGATATTATTGAAGAAGAATATGAAGACGAAATTATAGAGGATGAACTTGACATCAATTTGCTGAAACCGGTGGAAATCAAGGAATTTTTGGATGATTATGTAATCGGGCAGGAAGAAGCAAAGAAAGTTTTAGCTGTTTCCGTATACAATCATTATAAACGGGTGACGGCGCCAAAGGACAATGACGATGTGGAATTGCAGAAGAGCAATATCATTATGATAGGCCCTACCGGTTCCGGTAAGACTTTCCTGGCACAGACCCTTGCGAAGATTATCAACGTGCCGTTTGCGATCGCCGACGCAACGACGCTGACGGAGGCGGGGTATGTCGGTGAAGATGTCGAAAATATTCTGTTAAAGCTGATACAGGCGGCAGAGTATGATGTGGAACGCGCACAGTATGGGATAGTTTATATCGATGAGATTGACAAGATTACAAAGAAGGGCGAAAATGTGTCCATTACCAGGGATGTATCCGGTGAAGGCGTACAGCAGGCGCTTCTTAAAATAGTGGAGGGCACGGTAGCGAGCGTGCCGCCGCAGGGCGGGAGGAAACACCCCCATCAGGAACTGATCCAGATCGATACGACAAATATCCTGTTTATCTGCGGGGGCGCTTTTGACGGTTTGGAGAAAATTGTGGAATCGCGTCTGGATCGCAGTACGATTGGTTTTAATACGGAACTTAAGGCAAAGAGTTCAAAAGAAATCGGGGATTTATTAAAAGAAGTGACGCCGCAGGATTTGGTGAAATTCGGATTGATCCCTGAGTTTGTAGGGCGTGTGCCGATCAATGTAACATTGCAGGGATTGGATCGGGATGCTTTGGTGCGGATACTGAAAGAGCCGAAGAGCGCCCTGATTAAGCAGTACCAGAAATTATTCAGTTTTGATGGCGTAAGGCTGAGCTTTGAGGAGGATGCCGTCGAAGCGATTGCAGATAAAGCATTCGAACGTAAAACCGGCGCAAGGGGATTGCGTTCCATTATGGAAAACGCCATGATGGATGTTATGTACCGTATCCCTTCCGATGAATCTATCGTAGAATGTGTCGTTACAAAAGGTGCGGTGGAGGGGACCAGTGAGCCTCTGGTTATCCGCAGGGAAGCAATGCGTCCGGCAAGATAGAAAGAAATGAGTTTGTGGAGGGAAAACGCCGCCGGTTATGGCGGCGTTTTGTGCATGGTGATGGAAATGGATGATGAAAGAGTGAAGAGATATTTGCCTACAGTGGCATTACGGGGAATGACAATATTGCCGCAGATGATTATCCACTTCGATTTGAGCAGGGGGAAATCCATCGCGGCAGTGGAACAGGCTATGGTGGAAAGCCAGAGGCTTTTCCTGGTGACACAGAAACAGATGGAAGTGGAAGAGCCTGATTTTGAGCATGTATATACGACAGGCACGATAGCAATGGTAAAACAGGTAATCAAGATGCCGAAAAATATTGTCCGTGTGATGGTGGAAGGGATAGCCAGGGGGGAGCTGCTTTCCTTTACTGAGCGGGAGGAATATCTGGAAGGGGAAGTGGCGGAGATTGAGGAATCTTCCCATTTACGGGGAACCGTGCAGGAAGAGGCGATGGTGCGGCAGATGAAGGAACTGTTCTCGGGGTATGCCCTATATTATCCGAAGAACGGGATTGCATTGGAGCGCCATATCCAGGATATTTATGATTTGGGGAGGCTGCTTGACCAGATTACCATAAACATGCCTTTGCATTATGAGAGCAAGCAGAGTGTTTTGTCTGCGGCTGACCCGGAAGAGCGGTATCAGGTTTTGGCGGATATCCTTTCACGGGAGATTGATGTGGCCGGAATCCGCAGGGAACTGTCCGAAAAGATAAAGGGCAGGGTGGATAAGCATCAGCGGGAGTATATGCTCCGTGAGCAGCTCCAGTTTATCCGGGAGGAGCTGGGCGAGGACAGTTCCTTTTCCGATGCGGAGCAATTTGAAGAGGATCTGGGAAAACTGAATGCAGGGGATGAAGTGAAGGAAAAAATACGCAAAGAAATATCCAGGTTCAGAAGCCTGCCCCAAAGCAGCTCTGAGAGCGCAGTGGAGCGTGGATATATAGAAACCTTGCTGGAGCTGCCTTGGGATGAAAAGTCTAAGGATAATACGGATATCAACAAGGCGGAAGAAGTCCTGGAACGGGATCATTACGGGCTGAAGCAGGTAAAAGAGCGCGTGCTGGAGGCATTGGCGGTACGCTGTCTGACGAAAGAGGGGCAGTCTCCGATTATCTGCCTGGTAGGGCCGCCGGGAACGGGTAAGACATCTATTGCAAAGAGCGTGGCGGAGGCGATGGAGAAGAAATATGTCCGCATCAGCCTGGGCGGTGTAAGGGACGAAGCGGAGATCCGGGGGCACCGGAAGACTTATGTAGGCGCCATGCCGGGCCGTATCGTGGCAGGTTTAAGGCAGGCGGGGGTAAAGAACCCGCTGATGCTTTTGGATGAGATTGATAAGGTGAGCAGCGATTATAAGGGAGATACCTCCTCCGCCCTTTTGGAAGTTTTGGACAGTGAGCAGAACAGCAAATTCAGGGATCATTATGTGGAACTGCCTATTGATTTGTCCGAGGTGCTTTTTATTGCCACGGCAAATTCCACGGAGACGATCCCAAGGCCGCTGTTAGACCGTATGGAGCTGATAGAGGTGACAAGTTATACGGCAAATGAAAAGTTCCATATAGCAAAAGAGCATCTGGCAGGGAAACAGTATAAGAAAAACGGGCTGGCAGAGGGGCAGCTTACGATCAGCGACAGTGCGTTAAAGAAGATTATCGAGGCATATACAAGGGAGGCGGGCGTCCGTGACCTGGAACGTAAAATCGGGGGCATCTGCCGGAAAGCGGCAAAGGAAATCCTGACTACCCGCAAAGAGGGTGTGAAGGTGACGGCTTCGAATCTGGAAAAGTACCTTGGAAAAGAACGTTACCGCACGCAGAAGGCCAATGAGAAGGATGAGGTCGGGATTGTAAGGGGCCTGGCATGGACCAGCGTAGGCGGCGAGACTTTGCAGGTGGAAGTCAACCGTATGCCGGGGAAAGGGGAAGTGGAGCTGACCGGGCAGTTGGGCGATGTGATGAAAGAATCTGCGATTACCGGTATGAGTTATGTCCGTTCGGTGAGCAAGCAGTATAAAATACCGCAGGAAGTTTTCCGGAAAAACGATTTCCATATCCATATCCCGGAAGGGGCGGTGCCTAAGGACGGGCCAAGCGCAGGTATCACGATGGCGACGGCTTTGCTTTCCGCCATTACGGATATCCCGGTGCGGGCGGATGTGGCAATGACCGGGGAAATTACGCTCCGCGGCCGGGTGCTTCCTATCGGCGGCCTGAAAGAGAAGATTCTTGCCGCCAAAACGGCAGGTATCCGGACAGTGCTTGTGCCGAAGAAGAATGAGAAGGATATAGAGGAAATTTCCGGGGAGATCAAAGCGGGGCTGACAATCCATTTTATGGAAACCATGGAGGACGTGCTTGCCCATGCGCTGACGGAACTCCCGCCGACGGAGAAGAAAGAAAAGCTTTCGTCCGGAAAGGGTGGCAAGGCTTCCGCAGAGAAGGAGGAAAAGGCTTCCCAGGGAAAGGGTGGCAAGGCTTCCGCAGGGAAAGAGGAAAAGGGCTCTTCCGGGAAGGGGAGCAAAGCTTCCGCCGGGTAAGGAGGAAAAGTGTCCTGCCGGGAAGGGGGCAGAGTTTCCGCCGGGTAAGGAGGAAAAGTGTCCTGCCGGAAAACGGGTGGAAGGGAAAACGGATGGGAAAGGGAACTCTTCCGGAAGAAAAAGGGGGAAGAAAGGATAGGGTATGGTAAAGGCATGGTGATTAAAAGTGTGGATTTGGAAACGGTATGCGGTATTACCAGTAAACTGCCGGATAACCCCCATATAGAGTTTGCTTTTGCGGGGAAGAGTAACGTGGGGAAGTCGTCGCTGATTAACGGGCTGATGAACCGGAAATCTTATGCAAAGACAAGTTCGAAGCCGGGGAAGACCCAGACAATTAATTTTTATCATATCAATAAAGAGTTTTATCTTGTGGATCTGCCGGGTTATGGTTATACGACAGCAAGCGAGAAGGTGAAGGCGCAGTGGGGGAAAATGGTGGAGAGGTATCTCCATTCCAGCAGGCAGCTTAAGGCGGTTTTTCTGCTTGTTGATATACGGCACGAGCCGTCGGCGAATGATAAAATGATGTATGACTGGATTGTGGCGCAGGGGTTTTCACCGATTATCATTGCCACGAAAGCGGACAAAATTAAGAACAGCCAGTTACAGAAGCATTCCGGGATGATTAAGTCCGGGCTGGGTGTAAAGGAGGGGACTATGCTTATCCCCTATTCGGCATTGACAAAGCAGGGCAGGGAGGAGATTTACAGCCTGCTGGATGGTATTTTGGCGGAGCAGTAAGGAATAGTAAAGAGGAGTTCCGAGGGGGAGCAGGTGAAGGGGATCGGAGGTGTTCTTTTTGAAAACATCATCACGGACTTACTTAAAGGTATTTATGAATCTGGGGATAGCGGTTGTGATCCTGTTGCTGGCTGTGTTCCTGCTGCCGAAGGTTTTGATGTTTTTTATGCCTTTTGTCATTGGGTGGATTATAGCGATGATTGCGAATCCGCTGGTACGTTTCTTCGAGGATAAGCTGAAGATCAGGAGGAAAGCGGGAACGGCGTTTGTCATAATTGCGGTAATTGCATTGGTGGTCCTGGCCGGATACCTGATCGGGTCGAAAGTGGTACAGGAGGCGGAGGGGCTCGTAAACGGGCTGCCGGAGATGTGGGAAAGCGCGGAGGAGGATTTCCGTACTATCGGGAAAAATATGGATGTGTTATACAGCCGTTTCCCGGAGGACCTCAGGAATGCGATTGTGGATATCGGTGTGCAGATGGAAGGGTTTGTCGGGGAACTGGTAGGTAAAATGGGGACTCCGACGATTGCGGCAGTGGGGAATTTTGCCAAAAACCTGCCTACGATTCTTATCGGTGTTATTATGTGCCTGCTTTCCGCTTACTTTTTTGTGGCGGAGAGGGAGTATTTGTCTGTCCATGTGAAAGGGCATATGCCGGCGGCTATTGTCTATCGCTGGGATTTGGTAGCCAGAAGCCTGAAGCGTGCAGTGGGGGGATATTTTAAGGCGCAGTTTAAGATAGAGGTATGGATGTATGTGCTGCTTGTGGTCGGTTTTTCGATATTGAAGGTGAATTATGCGCTGCTGATTGCATTGGGGATTGCGGTATTGGATTTCCTGCCTGTTTTTGGGACAGGGACGGTGCTGCTTCCATGGGCTGTGATAAAAGTACTCAGCTCCGATTATAAGATGGCGGTCGGCCTGCTGATTATATGGTGCGGCGGACAGTTGGCGCGTCAGCTTATCCAGCCGAAAATTGTCGGGGATTCCATCGGTGTTGCGCCGATCCCTACATTGTTCCTGCTTTTTATCGGGTATAAGGTGGCAGGGGTGTTCGGCATGATCATAGCGGTGCCGATTGGAATTATTGTGGTAAATATGTATCAGGAAGGGATATTTGATACGACGTTTAACAGCCTGAGGATATTGTATGCGGGCATTAATAATTTCAGGCGGCTGGACGATGAGGATATGGCAGGGCTGAAGGAAAAAGAGCACGGAAAGGAATAAGGTGGATTTTGCAGATGTGCGGCCGTATGGCGTGTATATCCCCTTAAGGATTTTTTGCTGCGGATTAGGAATAGAAGTTTTGGAAGAAGCCTGGAAGGGAATTAGGAGAGAAGTTTAGAATGGAATTTTGGAAGAAGCCTGGAAGGGAATTGGGGGAGAAGTTTGGAATGAAATTGGGAAAGAAGGTTTGGGAAGTTTGTGCGGAAAGAAAGTAACGGTATATAACTGCCGGGAATTTGATGAAAAGGGGTTGTTTCTAAAATACGGCCGGGAACTGGGGTTGGAACCGGTACTGTGCCCGGACGCTCCGGATGAAGGGAACCTGGATTTGGCCAGGGGGAGTGAATGTGTGGATATTATCACCTCCAAAATGACAGGGGAGCTGCTTGCAGGGCTGAAGGAGAGGGGGGTCCGCTATCTGGTGACGCGTACCATTGGTTATGATCATGTGGATATCGGCGCGGCGAAAGAACTGGGGATTACGGTGGCAAATGCGCCTTATGGGCCGCATGGGGTGGCGGATTATGCGGTGATGATGATTTTGATGTCCATCCGTAAGATGAAGCGGATTATGGAGAGGACAAATATCCAGGATTACACGTTAAAAGGGATCCAGGGAAGGGAGCTGAAAAGCCTAACCGTGGGCGTGATCGGTACGGGCCGTATAGGGGAAACCGTGATTCGGAATCTGTCGGGATTTGGCTGTAAGCTGATTGCCTATGATATTTTTGAAAAAGAAGGGCTGAAAGGCTGCGTGGAGTATGTGGCGCTGGAAGAGATGTGGGACAGGGCGGATGTGATAACGCTCCATGCGCCTCTAACGGAAGAGAATTACCATATGATCGGAAAAGAAAGCATTGCCCGGATGAAGGATGGTGTGGTTATTGTCAACACTGCGCGGGGCGGGCTGATTGATTCCCAGGCGCTGATTGCAGGCATCGAGTCGGGGAAAATCGGCGCGGCAGGACTGGATGTGGTGGAAAATGAATTCGGGTTATATTATTATGACAGGAAGTCGGATGTGTTGGACAACAGGGATCTGGCAATTTTGCGGGGATTCCCGAATGTTACGGTGACGCACCATATGGCTTTTTATACGGACGAATGTGTGGAAACGGTAGTCAGGGATTCCTTGACAGGCTGTAAGCTTTTTCTCGAAGGGAAAGAAAATCCATGGAGGGTTGCATAATTGCGGAATATAAAAGTAATACTGCAATATGAAGGGACAAGATATCAGGGCTGGCAGAGGCAGGTAAGTACTGGCAATACCATTCAGGGGAAGCTGGAGACGCTGCTTACGAAAATGTGCGGCAGGGCAGTGGCAGTCAACGGCGCCGGGAGGACGGATGCCGGGGTCCATGCTTTGGGGCAGGCGGCGAATTTCCATCTGGAGTCGGACTGGACGCCGGAAGAGATTATGGCATATATGAACGAATATCTGCCGGAGGATATCGCGGTTATTGAAGCGGCGGAGGTGCCGGAGCGTTTCCACAGCCGGCTGAATGCGAAAGAGAAAACTTATTGTTATCGGGTGTTAAACAGCGATGTGCCACATATATTTGATAGAAGGTATGTGTATGCCCTGCCGGGCAAGCTGGATATGGAGGCTATGCAGCGGGCGGCGGATATCCTGTGCGGCACTCATGATTACAGGGCATTTACTTCGAATAAAAGAAGCAGAAAGTCCACAGTGCGCACGGTGGACGCAATCATTATCGGGAGGGCGGGGGATGAAATCCGTTTTACTTTCCGTGGAAATGGTTTTTTATACCATATGGTGCGAATTATGACGGGAACTCTGCTTGAGGTGGGGATGCACGAAAGAGAAGCGGCGCAGGTGGAAATGCTGTTGCAGGCAGGGACGCGGGAAGATGCCGGTTTTCTTGCTCCTGCCAAGGGATTGGCTCTGGTGGAGGTTCGTTATTAGTGGATAGGACAAAACGCATAAAAATTGTGTTTTTTATATATATAGCAGTGGTAGTCAAGGTCATTATTTTTAAATATCCGTGGGCCGAACTGCAGGCTATTATGAACAGTTGGGAAAAGGATGTGGTGCTGGAGGGGCTGGACAGCGCGAATTTTACGTTGTTTAAGACAATACGGATGTATATTGTCTATTCTTATATGCTTAACAGTTTTGAGAACCTGGTCGGGAATGTGGTTGTTTTCATCCCGTTTGGTTTTCTGCTTCCGTATATACAGCCCAGGTGCAGAAGGTTTCTGCCTTTGCTGCTGAATGCCTTTGTTTTTGTGCTTGGCATTGAGGTGTTCCAGTTGTTCAGCGCCTTCGGCGCGTTTGACGTGGATGATATTTTGCTGAACTGTATCGGCGCGGCCCTTGGATGGGTTGCTTATGTGGAGTGGGAGGCCGTCAGGAAGAGGTGGCTGACGCGGCAGGTTTTGGAGAAGCGGCATTTATAATTATAATAAATATCGTAACAAATTTCTGACAGGTATAAGCGGTGCCGGCGGAGAAAAAGGCAAGGAGGAGATCCAATGGCATTACATCAGGAGAAAATATATACACAGGAAATTATGCATACAATCGAAGATATTTATGCCCTGCCGGACGGACAGCGGGCGGAGCTGATTGACGGACGGATTTATGGTATGGCTCCGCCGAATACAAAACACCAGAGGCTTGTAGCCAGGCTGAGCCATCGGATATTAAGCCATATAGAGGCTGAGGGAGGGGACTGTGAAGTGTTCCCTGCCCCTTTTGCTGTTTTCCCGGACGGAGACGACAGGAATTATGTGGAGCCTGACATTTCCGTAATCTGCCGCCGGGACATACTGAATGACAAAGGGTGCGGCGGAGCGCCTGACTGGATTATTGAGATAGTCTCACCGAGTTCGGAACGCATGGATTACGGGGTGAAACTATTCAAATACCATTCCGCAGGCGTACGTGAATATTGGGTTGTAAACCCGAGGACATGTACCGTTAATGTTTTTGATTTTGAATATGGACTGGCATCCGCACAGTATAGTTTTGGCGATGAAATTCCTGTATGCGTTTATAAAGATTTAAAAATTCGTATATCGGAATTATTATAAAAACCGGATAAATCTACTATTCTTCTTTCCATACGGCGATTCTGCTGATGTCGGAATCTATGGACATGGAGTAATTTGTGTGGTAGATAACGAAACCGGGTTTACCGCCGCCAGGTTTTTTGATATTTCTTTTTTCTGTGTAGTCGATTTCCACTTTGTCCTGTCCTTTTGCTTTGGAATAATAAGCGGCCAGTTTTGCCGCTTCTTCAAAGGTGCGGTCGGGGAGTTCTTCACCGCCGGATTTTACAATGACGTGAGATCCGGGGATGCCTTTGGCGTGGAACCACCAGTCGTTGCCGGAAGCAAATTTAAAGGTCAGTTCTTCGTTCTGGTAATTGTTCTTCCCTACATAAATATGGTAGCCGTCACTGCTGACATAGTGGAAAGGGCGGCTGGTGATTTTTGCTTTTTTCGTGCCGCCTTTGCGCCGGATATAGCCGCTTTCGATCAGCTCTTCTTTGATCTGTACCAGGTCTTCTTCGGCAAGGGCGATGTCGAGGGAAGCGCTGACGGATTCCAGATGTTCGATTTCCGCTTTTACCTCCAGGGTCAGTTCCGAAAGGGCTTCGCAGGTGCGTTTCAGCTTGTTGTATTTTTCAAAGTATTTTTTTGCGTTTTCCGATGCCGTCAGGGTGGGATCGAGGGGGATGTCAATTTCTTCGTCCGTGTAATAATTCAGTGCGGTCATGGATTTGGCGCCGGGTTCTACGCTATAGCCGTAAGTATTCAGCAATTCACCGTATACTTTGTATTTGTCTTTTTTTTCCGTGTCTTTCATCTGCTTTAACTGCAGATCATACTTTTTTACATTGCGTTCCAGGGCTGTCTGGACGATCCGGCGCAGGTCGGCGGATTTCTGGCGGATGCGTGTTACTGTGTTTTTTTGTGCGTAATATTGTTCCAACAGTGTGCTGACGGAGTCGAAAGACCGCCTTTCGCTGTCTGCATACATGGTCAGCGTGAGGGCGGCAAAGTCCGCCGGTACGGAATGTTCGTAGACGATATTAGGCTCGAAAACTCCGTTTTTAATGGCATTCATGATGGAAAAAAAGGCATCGGCAAGGCGTTCCAGATGGTCCGGGCTAAGGGAAGCGGTAGAGTAATCGCCGTCCAGCCTGGCACGGTAGCAGATTTCCTGGGACAACAACGGGGAAAGCCCGGTGTAGGTGCCGTACAGCGCCTTGAAAACAGGCATGGTTTTACCATGTATGGTTTGGATGAAGGTTTCACGGTCTGTGTCCAGGGGGTTTTCTTTCTCCTGTGTTTCCGGGATAAAGTAGGGGCGTCCGGGGAGTACTTCGCGGACGCTGCTTACCATGCCGGAAATGTGTTTGATGCTGTCGATGATTTTGTTTTCCTCATTGATGAAAATAATATTGCTGTGTTTCCCCATGACTTCTATGATTAGTTTTTTGGAGCAGAGGTCGCCCAGTTCGTCCAGGTGTTCCACTTCTATCTGAATAATGCGTTCCAGCCCTGGCTGGGTGATGCCTGTGATGCGGGCATTCTGCAGGTGTTTGCGCAGGAGCATACAGAAAGCCGGGGCTGTCAGGGGGCTTGGCTTGTTGGTTTCTGTCAGGTAGACGAGGGGGAGGGATGCGCTGACTGAGAGCAGCAGGCGTTTCTGGCCTCCGTTTGCTTTGATGGTCAGGAGCAGTTCGTCCGTTTCGGGCTGTGCAATCTTGTAGATACGCCCTCCTGTTATGGTGCTGTTTAATTCCTTTACGATATTTGCTATGGTTACGCCGTCAAATGCCATGGTTATTGTCCTTTCTTTTTTTCATATATTCATATTTTATAATATCAAAAATTGTCGATTTTCTGTTTCATTTTCCCGGTTGTTCCCTTGCCGGAGCAGTTAACCCGTTTTGTATTGTCTATGGAGCCGCCGGTAATGGTAAAGCATCCGCATATTCCAGTATTCCGGCATAGCCGATGATGTATCCGCCCGCGGAATAAAAGTTGAGGGGCGAGGAGGAGCCGGCAACCGATGGCTACGACGGTTTTGAAAATACTATATCCGCCATCCTTAATATACTGCCATGAATAAGATAGAAAGTCAACCTGTATTACGGTATTGCAGTTAATGGTATTGCTTATAAAAGTATCATTGCAGTGCCGGTATAGGAATCAAATTTTCATGTATATACTTGAAAGCCGCTATTATTTTTAGTACAATAAGTTAGATATGGAAAGGTGGTGGATGCCATTGAAAGCGGATACAGTGACGAAGGATTTCATATCAGATACAACCGTTTTCGCTGATATTTTTAATTATTATATTTATGGCGGGGAGCAGGTTATACAGCCGGGGCAGCTTGCAGAGCGCAGCCCTGAAAAAATCACCCTTCCTTATGGTGCAGACGGGGCAGCGGTGCCGTTCCAGAGATTTCGCGATGTG
Source organism: uncultured Lachnospiraceae bacterium (assembly GCA_947385425.1). Lineage (GTDB taxonomy): Bacteria > Bacillota > Clostridia > Lachnospirales > Lachnospiraceae > Kineothrix. The sequence goes on from CANDKY010000069.1 coordinate 16,814, forward strand.
CAGAAACTGTACACGGCTATGACGGACGGGGAAATGGAATATGTGCTTTATGGTGTGGAGTCACAGGCAGAGGTTCATTATGCGGCTGCGGTAAAAAATAATCTGTATGATGCGATTGAATATGCAGTGCAGGTGGAAGAGGCGGCGAAATCACATCGCCGTGCTATGAAGCAGGCAAAAGAAGAGACGGATTCTCTAAAAGGATTGGAACGCAAACTCCCAAGTCCTGGGGAATTTCTCAGCGGTTTTTGGGAAGGGGACTGCCTTATCCCTTCGGTGACGGTTATGGTTTATTTCGGAGTGGATGCATGGAAGGGGCCGATGAGCCTGTTTGATATGATGAAAGTGAAGGATCAGAGAATATTTGCTTTTATGGATAATTACCATGTACGCCTGATTGCCCCTGCATTGATGGAAGACGAAGAGATTATGCGGTTTCAGTCTAATCTCCGTGAAGTTATGTTTTTTATAAAATATTCCAGGGATAAGGATAATTTAAGCAGAATCCTGGATGCAAACGAGAAGCGGTTCCGGGAGATGGAGCGCAGGGCAGTTGATGTAATTGAGGCAGTTACACATGCGGGCTTGAAATATGATGTAAGTGAAAGGGTGGTAGATGTGTGCCAGGCAATTCAGGAAATCAGGATGGAAGAACGCCGGATAGGAGAACAGGATGGGGAAAAACGCGGAGAAAAACGCGGAGAAAAACGAGGGGAAAAACGAGGGGAAAAACGAGGGGAAAAACGAGGGGAGGAGAAGAAGGCCCGGGAAGCTGCCAGGAATTTTTATCAGTTGGGAGTGGATATTGAGAAGATTTCCCAGGGGCTTGGTTATACATTAGAAACGGTGAGGGAGTGGCTGGAGACGCAGGAATAAATATTACAGGGCTGTATAGTTTTAGAAAGGCTAATACAAATGATTTTGTGTGAAGAAACAAAGCCCTGATCCCGGTTTATCCGGGCGGGGAATTACGGAATGGGGGCAGTTATGAATTTCTCAGAAAAGAAGTATATAAATAAAACCGCAGTTATAGGGCATACCATTATCGATACGGTGTTGTTGCTTGCATATATGGTGGAGGTATTCAAAGGATCCAGGACAATCGGGTATTTTGCTGTTTTTGCGGTGCTGACGGCGGCTCCCGTAGCGATAGAATGGATTCTTTTTAACAGGAGGCCGGAAAGCGGTATCATTAAGTATGTGATTGGGGTGAGTTACAGTATTTTGTATCTGTTCGTTATCTTCACTACCACGAGCATATTGGCTTTTACATACATATTCCCTATGTTTTCCGTCATTATCTTGTATATGGATGCGCGTTTTAACATTATGGTCGGCATAGCGGCCATTTTGGGGAATGCGGGATATATTATTTACTATGCGCAGGCTGTCGGGTTTGCTTCCGAAGAGGTTCCCGATGTGGAGATCCGGATGGCTGCGACGATTCTTACGGTGCTGTTCATGGTTTTTATCACCGTAGCGGTTACCAGGGTCAACAACCATAAATTAAAACAGATTCAGGACAAAACGGAGGAAGCCCGCAGGCTGATGGAAAATGTCCTGGCTTCCTCGCAGGAAATGATTACGGACATTGCGGAGATTACCAGGCAGATGTCTGAGTTGGACGTTTCCGTCTCCAAAGTGCATGGCGCCGTGGGGGAAGTTTCCGCCGGCAGCACGGAGACGGCGGAATCGGTACAGGTGCAGATGCAGCGCACGGAGCAAATACAGATGCATATCGATAAGGTGAAAGCTGCGGCGGCACGGATCAGGGAGAATACCGGTGACACGGCGCGGAGGGTAGTTACCGGGAGGGAGCAGATGGATATCCTGTCAGCCCATGTGGAAAAGTCAAAAGCAGCGAATGGGGAAATGCTGGAAAAGATGGAAGAACTGGGAAGGTATGCCGGGCAGATGGATCATATCCTCGAGACGATCCACGGGATTGCGGATAAGACCAGTATGCTGGCGCTAAATGCTTCCATTGAGGCCGCCCGTGCAGGGGAGGCCGGGAGAGGCTTTGCCGTGGTGGCCGGCCAGGTTTCTGAGCTGGCAAACCAGACACAGACGGCAACCGCAAGTGTCGGCGGCCTGATCGGAAATATGAACCGGGAACTTCAGCTCGTGTCCGAGGCGGTGGAAGCGGTTACGGAATGCAATAATGCCAATGCGGAGAGCGTTGAGGTTGTGAGGGAAAATTTTGCGGGGATTTCCGGCGGGACGGAGGATATCGGCAGCCATACGGCGGAATTGCTGGCTATTATAGGGGAACTGGCCCATGCGAATGAGGATATAGTAGAGAATATACAGATGATTTCAGCTATCACGGAAGAGATATCCGCCCATGCGAACGAAACTTTCCAGGTCTGCGAGGAAAATTCCCGGATGGTGGGTTCTGTCTGCAGGATTGCGGAGGATCTGAATGAAAATGCACGGAAGATGCGGGAGATGTAAAAAGCAAAGTAAGATGATACCTCAGAAATCGGAAAAGCAGGAATCGGAAGAAGGCCGTCATACTTTCCGCCGTACAAGCATATAAAAAACCATAGGCAAAATCATGGAGCAGGGAAACCAGACTACAAAAATGCAGGCGGAGGGATATATATGTATGAGAACCAGCAGATCCGTGAAGTCGGACGGGTATTAAACTGTGATATGGAGAAGGGCCTGGATGGCATGGAGGCATCGGCAAGGCTTGCAAAGTACGGGAGGAACCAACTGCGGGAAAAAAAGGAAAAATCGCAGTTGGCACTTTTTATCGGGCAGCTTAATGATCCGCTGATTTTTATCTTGTTTGCGGCAATGGGGGTGTCCGTATTCCTTGGGGAGGTGGGGGATGCGGGTATCATCGTGACGGTGATCCTCGTCAATGCCTTTGTCGGCATGGTGCAGGAAGGGAAGGCGAGGAAGGCAATTGACGCGCTGAAAAAGCTGACAAGTCCCCATGCTATAGTAAAGCGCAACGGCAGGCAGCAGGAGATTGATGCAGGGGAACTGGTGCCCGGGGATATCGTCTGCCTGGAAGCGGGCAGGCAGGTGCCGGCGGATTTGCGGCTGGTAAAGGCTATGGGGCTGAAAATCGAGGAATCCGCCCTGACCGGGGAGTCCGTACCGGTGGAAAAGGATGCCGGATTTGTTGCAGCAGGAAAAACGGATATCGGGGACTGTAAAAATATGGCCTATATGTCCACCAATGTAACTTACGGACGGGGGGAAGGGATTGTGGTTGCAACGGGGATGGACACGCAGATTGGGCATATCGCAGGGATGATTAGCGAGGCGAAGGAGGAGATGACGCCTTTGCAGAAGCGGCTGGCGGATTTGGGGAAAGTGCTGAGCGGTGTGGCGGTTTTTATCTGTGTTTTCCTGTTTATGGTGGCGATGCTGCAGAAAAGGGATGTGGGAGATATGCTCCTGACAGCCATATCGCTGGCGGTGGCGGCAGTGCCGGAAGGGCTTCCGGCCATTGTGACGATTGTGCTTGCCCTGAGTGTGTCACGCATGGTGAAGGTGAACACGATTATCCGTAAACTGCCTTCCGTGGAAACCCTGGGGGCGGTGAACGTGGTCTGCTCGGACAAAACGGGGACGCTGACACAGAATAAGATGACCGTAAAAAAATGTTATATGGACGGAAAGGTATTGGCAGCGGATGAACTGGATAAGGAACGCCACAGGGAGCTCCTGATGGGGGCGGTGCTTTGCAATGACGGGCTTGTTTCCGGGGAGAGCAGGATAGGAGATCCGACCGAACTGGCGCTGCTGGATATGGCGGCAAAATATCATTTGAGCCGGGAGCGCTTGGAACGGGACTATCCAAGGACTGATGAAAAGGCTTTTGATTCCGGGAGAAAGATGATGACGACCCTGCACCGCGGAAGGGAGGGAAGGGTTTCCTATACAAAGGGCGGGACGGAAGAAGTCCTGCGGTGCTGTAAGTATATAGTAAGCCGGGGGAAAAAGGCTGCCATGAGTGAGTCTGCCAGGAGGGAGATCCTGCATGCGGCCGGGCAGATGTCCTCGGAAGCCCTCCGGGTGCTGGCATTTGCCATGAGGGAGGATGCGGCGGCACCGGAAGAACGGGATTTGGTTTTCATAGGCCTGGTTGGGATGATTGACCCGGCGAGGCCGGAGGCGGCGGAAGCGGTGGCGGCGTTCCGGCAGGCCGGGGTGGATACCGTGATGATTACCGGCGACCATGTGGATACGGCGTTTGCCATCGCGAAGGAGCTGGGGATAGCTTCCGGCAGGGAAGAATGCCTGGGGGGCAGTGAGCTGGACAGACTGGACGAGAGGCAATTTGAGGAAAAGGCGCAGCGGGTGCGCGTGTATGCCAGGGTATCGCCCGAGCATAAGGTGAAAATCGTCAATGCCCTTAAGAAAAAGGGGAAGGTAGTGGCTATGACAGGGGATGGGGTGAATGATGCGCCTTCCCTGAAAGCGGCGGATATCGGCATCGCCATGGGGATGAATGGTACGGATGTGGCGAAGAATGCGGCGGACATGGTGCTGACGGATGATAATTTTGCCACGATTAGAAAGGCTATCGAGGAGGGGAGGGGGATATATGAAAATATCCGCAAAGCTATTCTGTTTCTGCTTTCTTCCAATTTTGGAGAAATTATTACGATGCTGGCTGCTATTCTTGCCGGACTTCCTTCCCCGCTTAAGGCAAGCCACATTCTTTGGATTAATCTGATAACGGATTCCCTGCCGGCACTGGCCCTGGGGGTGGATCAGAATGACGGGGAGGAATTGATGCGGCAGAAACCGAGAAAGAGCGGGGAAAATCTGTTTGCCCATGGCGGGCTGGCCTGTACGTTGTGCTACGGGACTGTGATTGCCGTGATCAGCATTACCGCGTTCCTTCAGGTGCCTTATGATGCGCTGACAGGGAGGGGGCTTCCGGTAAACCTGTATAATATCGGGGTTGCGCTGCAGCTCCCCGGGATTTTGAATAAAGCGCAGACCCATGCTTTTACGGTGCTGGGCATGAGCCAGTTGTTTCACGCTATCGGCATGAGGGATGTGAATAAATCGGTTTTCCGGATGGACCATTTAGCGAACCATTATATGATTTTTGCCTGTGTACTGGGGGTAGGGCTCCAGGCGCTGGTGACGGAAATCCCTTATTTTGTGTCTTTGTTCGGAACGAGCAGGCTGTCTTTGCAGGAATGGGGGATGCTTGGGCTATTGTCGGCTATGCCGCTGGCAGTCCATGAATTGCTGCTGATTGGAGGGACGGAGGAAAGGAAAACCGACGGGGATGACGGGGGAGGCTTGTTTGATGCAAGGAGGGCTTCTTCTACGCCGGGGCAGTGAAAAGGTGATAGATATTCCCTCGATTCGGGCCATTGAAAGACGCCGGCATTTAGGCACTGTATTTTGATGCTGCACTGCATGTAATACAGTGTGTAAACAACATAACAAATTTCTGTTTCCGGCTCCTGTTAAGGAACTGTGCATAAAGCCATATACGAAAGCCTTTGCGGGGCCGGAAGCGGGATTCTTAAGGAACTGTATGTAAATAACCTGTGACAGTTGCGCTGGATTTTTCTCTGAGTG
>CANDKY010000070.1 GCA_947385425.1 uncultured Lachnospiraceae bacterium
AACATAATGTGAAAGGACGGAATTGTATAGACATGATGAAATTTCGGTTTATAGTTTTCCGCTTTAATGTATAAACGGCGGTTTCACAACAAATGTTAATCCGTCATCGGACAAAGGGATTAGGCGGATGGTATTTGGGCAGAACCTGGAAAAATAAATTTTTGTGAACAGCAGGAAGCATACGGCACCAAATGTGGTATGAGAAACAAACGGTCGTACCGGATATTGAAAATGAAGGAAAAAAAGCGCTTTGCATGGTTTTGCAGGGCGTTTTTTTTATTCCCGATATCAAAAAATGTTCTTGTCAAACGAACCTCATTAGTATAAAATTGGAATAAAAGTGGTGGAAAGTGGTGCGTAGTGGAACGGAGTGGCGGTAAAGTGGAGTGAACCCCCACATCTGTGGAGGCACCGGGGAGGTTATGCGGAAAATGTTTTTTTGAGGATGATGAACCGGGCAGGTGCGTTTTCCAGGCAGAGAAGCTTTGAAGTAATACCTGCCGCCCGGTACGGCGCGGCTTTTGGCGTTTTCCATGCGGGGAAGCCTGAAGGGGGAATTCCGTATATCCGGCCGCTTTTTTGGAATGGCGGGTGAGCTTTATGTTTATGGGAGAATACAACCACACCATTGATACAAAGAACCGGCTGATCATTCCCTCTAAGTTCCGCGAAGCTCTCGGTGATGAGTTTGTTGTGACAAAGGGGCTGGATGGCTGTTTATTTGTGTACGACAATGCTGCATGGGCTGAATTCGAAGAGAAGCTCAAGGGCCTGCCGCTTACGAATAAGGAAGCGAGAAAATTTGCCCGTTTTTTCCTGGCCGGTGCTGCCAGCGTGGAAGTGGACAAGCAGGGGAGGATATTGGTGCCGTCTGTTTTGAAAGAATTTGCGGGGCTGAATAAAGATGTCGTCCTGGTTGGCGTGGCCAGCAGGATAGAAATCTGGAGTAAGGAACGTTGGGAAGATGTTTCTTCCTGTGAGGATATGGAGGATATTGCGGAACATATGTCCGAGTTGGGGCTGGGGATTTAAGTGCCGGGGTGTTTTGACGGCCGGGATTTTGGTATTCGTGTTGTGATGCCGCAACGGGGTATTATGATGCAAAAGTATGGCAGAAGTTTTTAAGGGAGATGAAGAATCTGTATGGAATTTAAACATACCTCCGTGTTATTGCAGGAAGCGATAGGGCAATTAAAGATAAAAGAAGATGGGACATACATGGACGGGACCCTGGGCGGCGGCGGGCATGCCGGTGAAATTGCAGCCCGGCTCGGCGATGGCGGCCGGCTGATCGGTTTTGATCAGGATGGAGAAGCGGTGGAGGCCGCAGGCAGGCGTCTGCAGCCTTTTGGAGACAGGGTGACGATTGTAAAGGACAATTACTGCAATGCGGTTGATGTATTAAAAGATATGGGAATAGGGGGTGTGGATGGTATACTGCTGGATTTAGGTGTATCCTCCTATCAGTTAGATACTCTGGAGAGAGGGTTTTCCTATAAATACGATGCGGCGCTGGATATGCGGATGGACAGGGGACAGGCTTTAAGCGCGAAGGATATTGTAAATGAATATCCGGAAGAAGATCTGTTCCGGGTTATCCGGGATTACGGTGAGGAGAAGTTTGCGAAAAACATAGCGAAGCACATTGTGAAGGCGAGGAAAGACAAGCCTGTCGAGACGACCGGGGAGTTGAATGAAATTATTAGGGCGGCTATTCCGGCCAGGATGCGCCAGGCGGGAGGGCATCCTTCCAAAAGGACTTTCCAGGCGCTGCGGATTGAGTGCAACAGGGAACTGGAGGTTTTGCAGGATTCCCTGGAGGGTTTTATTGACTTTTTGAATCCCGGGGGGAGGCTTTGCATTATTACTTTCCATTCTTTAGAGGACAGGATTGTCAAGACGGTTTTTCGGGGGTGTGAGCATCCGTGTACATGCCCGCCGGATTTCCCGGTATGTGTTTGCGGCAGAAGACCGAAAGGAAAAGCGGTTACGAGGAAACCCATCCTTCCGGGCGGGGAAGAATTGTCTGAAAATAAGCGTTCCAAGAGTGCGAAACTCAGGGTGTTTGAAAAAGTAGCCGGAGGCGGGTGAGAAGAGGCCGCCGGAGAAAGAAAAGGGAAAGTGTTATGGCGCAGTACAGATCAGCAGGACAAAAGAGAAGGCAGCAGACATACACAAACAGACCGGCAAGAGGCGGCATCTATATTCAGGGGAATACGGCAAGGCAGTTAGATGAGGAAGTTTACGAACAGAGACGGAGAAGGAAACCTGTTGACAATACAGTGAGGAAAAACAGAGAGAAGGCCCGGCATATGAATCTGGGTTATGTTTTTTTCCTGTCGCTGGCGATGATTTTCGCAGGATTAATCCTGACGGGATATATCCATCTGCAGGCGGATATTACCACAAGTATAAAAAACATATCCAGGCTGGAGAGCAAACTGAATACCATGAAGCTGGACAATGATGAGGAATATAACCGGATAACAAGCAGCGTGGATTTGGAAGAAGTAAAGCGGATAGCCATACAGGAGCTCGGCATGCGGTATGCGGAAGAGGGGCAGATTATTACTTTTTCCGGCAAGGGGAGCGATTATATGAGGCAGGTGGCGGATATTCCGGAGTGAGAAATTCCCATGCCTGGTATGGCTCAGGTTTTGTTTATCTGTATTTGGCAGGGTGCGGGACAGGCTTTTTGCTTGATATTTGTATCAGTGCACGGCGGAGGAAGGAAGCGATGCGGCGGACACGCCTGCTGACGGTGCTGTGTGCCGGTGGCACATGTTTAGCACGGACCGAAACGGAGTGTAGACCAACGCGGCAATGATGCAGATATCGCGCAAAGTGGTGAAGCGGTTATACCGCGTGCAGATGGTGGGAATGATTTTTCAAACACGCTCTGGGCTGGGAGGAATGCGTTTTGGAAAGAATTGTACAGAACAGTCAGATGAGGAGGACGCGTAATTCAAGATTTACGCTCAGGATGCAAAAGAAGCTGGTAGTACTTTTTATTATGGTGCTGCTGGCTTTCATAGGGTTATCTGCACGTTTGGTGCTGATTAACAGGGATAACGGGGAGCAGTATAAAAAGCAGGTGCTTTCCCAGCAGTCCTATGACAGCAAAACGATCCCGTTCCGGCGGGGGGATATCCTGGACAGGAACGGGTCGAAGCTGGCAACCAGTGAGAAGGTTTATAATGTGATTCTGGATGCAAAAGTAATGCGCGCCAATGACGGGAAGTCTATAGAACCGACCATAGAGGCGGCACAGAGGCTGCTGGGGCTGGACGGTTCCGAGATACGCAGGCGGCTGGAAACCAATCCTGACTCTTCTTATTATGTACTGGCCAAGCAGATGACGTATGAACAGATCAGCGGTTTCAAAGAGCTGCAGATGGATGAGGAAAACGGCGCCGATATCAACGGTATATGGTTTGAAGAGGAATATAAGAGACGGTATCCCAATAACAGCCTGGCCTGTGATGTCATCGGTTTTACACGGAGTGACAATCAGGGGCTGTACGGGCTGGAGGAATATTACAATGATGTGATGAGCGGCACGCCGGGGCGGGAGTATGGTTATATGAACGGCGACGGATCGCTGGAACGGACGACGATTGCCGCTTTGGACGGTAATTCGATAGTCACGACGATAGATATCAATATTCAGAAGATCGTAGAGAAATATTTGAAAAAGTTTGACGAGCAGTACAAAAACAGTTTTGAGGAAAGGAATGGGAGCAACAATACCGGCTGCATCATTATGGATGTCCATTCGGGAGAGGTTCTTGCCATGGCCAGTTACCCGGTCTTTGATCTGAATGATTACCGGAATGAAGAGAGCCTGTACGGGATGCCTATGGTAAATGAGGTGGGCAACTGGGTAAAAGGCGAGTATGTCACGGAGGAAAACTTTGCAACGCTTTCCGACGAGCTCAAAAGCCAGCAGTTCAATTCCCTTTGGAGGAACTTCTGTATCCACGATACTTATGAGCCGGGTTCCGTGGCAAAGCCCTTTACCGTGGCGGCAGCCCTGGACGCCGGGAAGATCAGCGGGAACGAATACTTTACCTGTAACGGTTTCAGGGAAATCGGGGGGCATAAGATCCACTGCCATAATACCTACGGCGACGGTTCCGTGTCCGTCGGGGAAGGGGTGGAGATGTCCTGCAATGTGGCGATGATGTATATCGCCGAGATGACGGGCATAAGTACCTTCATTGATTATCAGCACATTTTTAATTTCGGGCTGAAAACCAATATTGACCTGGCAGGGGAATCCCGTACCGCCAGCCTGGTTTACGATAAGAACACGATGGGGCCGACCGAGCTGGCGACAAATTCTTTCGGGCAGGGCTATAATGTGTCCATGATACAGATGATAACGGGATTTTGTTCTTTGATTAACGGCGGTAATTACTACGAGCCCCATGTGGTGAAGAAAATAGTCAGCCCGAGCGGTGCGACGGTGGAAAATATAGAACCCCGTCTGCTCAAACAGACTATTTCGGAATCCACCTCGGCGAAAATCAGGGAATACTGCAATTTGGTGGTGAGCGGCCCGCGCGGAACGGGGAAGTCGGCCCGTCCGGCAGGTTATCTGATCGGCGGGAAGACCGGGACGGCGGAAACCCTGCCCCGAAAAAACGGGCAGTATGTTGTTTCCTTTATGGGGTATGCCCCGGCGGACGATCCGCAGATAGCTATTTATGTCGTTGTAGACAGGCCCAATGTGCCGCAGCAGGACGATGCGAAACATGCGACGCGTATCGTCAGGAGTATCCTGACGGAGGTGCTTCCTTATATGGGGATCTTTATGACGGAAGAACTGAGCGATAAGGAACGGGCGGAACTGGAAGCGCTGCAGGAGGAGATTATGACCCCGGTAGTGCCGGCGGAAGAAGGAGAGGAAGGCGGCGAAGACGGGACAGGTGAAGACGGAAGCGGCGAAGGCCAGGCCGGGGAGGCAGGAACCGGCAGCGGGCAGAACGGTGCCGGAGGAGGCCAGTCCGGGGAAGGAGGAAGCGGCGAAGGCCAGGCCGGTGCCGGAGGAAGTCAGTCCGGGGAGGCAGGAACCGGGGAAGGCCAGTCCGGGGAGGGAAATGAGGAAGATACCCATACGGAAGCGTGGAAGGATTTTCCCATTGATCCGGAAACCGGTTATGCGAAAGATCCCAGCACCGGGAATCTGGTTGACCAGGAAACCGGGCATGTATTTACGGAAGATAACAGTTCTCCGGCAGGGCTGGGCGGTGAAAACGGAGGACGCCTGGTGGATGAGAACAGTCCTTTTTAGATTATTTTCGAATAATCGTTTTAAAACAATAATAGATTGTAGTAACACCTTTTATGAGGTTTAGCAATCTATGCCATTGAAGCAGAAGACTTATATACGGAAAAAAATAGTGGTGGCTTTTTTCCTGTGCAGTATCGTATTCCTGCTGCTGGGTTTGAGGCTGGTTTATCTGATGGTGATCCGTTCCGAATATTATACCGAGGCGGCAAAGGATCTGCATGAGAGGGAGAGGAAGATCAAGGCGGCGAGGGGGAGGATTATCGACTCCACCGGGGCGGTGCTGGCGGATAACCGGACGGTATGCACCATATCGGTCATACATAACCAGATCACGGATCCGGAGGAGGTTGTGAGCGTCCTTTCAAAGGAACTGGGGCTTTCCGAGGAATATGTGGCGGGGAGGGTGGAGAAGTATTCCGCTATTGAGAGGATTAAGAGCAATGTAGACAAAGCTACAGGGGATAAGATCCGGGAGTATGACCTGGATGGTGTGAAGGTGGATGAGGATTATAAGCGGTATTACCCTTATGAGACACTGGCATCCAAAGTATTGGGATTTACCGGTGGGGATAACCAGGGGATTATCGGGCTGGAAGTCATATATGAGGAATATTTGAAGGGGAAAGAGGGAACTATCCTAACAGTAACCGATGCGAAGGGTGTGGAGATCGCGGAGGCAGGGGAGGAGCGGATCGACCCGGTGAACGGGAATGACCTGTATGTAAGCCTGGACATTAATATACAGAGCTATGCCACGCAGCTTGCGATGCAGGCGATGGAGACGAAGCAGGCGGACAGTGTCTCGATCCTGGTAATGAACCCCCAGAACGGGGAGATCCTGGCGATGGTTAATGTGCCGGAATTTAACCTGAACGAGCCTTATACCCTGCCGGAAGGGACGCCGGAGCCGGAAACCCAGGAGGAAAAGCAGAACCTGTTAAATCAGATGTGGAGGAACGGATGCATTAACGATACGTATGAACCGGGATCTACTTTCAAGATTATTACGGCGGCGGCAGGGCTGGAATCCGGTGCTGTGACGGTAAATGACAGGTTCAGTTGTCCGGGGTATGTGATGGTGGAGGATCGGAGGATCCGGTGCCATAAGGTGAGCGGGCATGGGGCGGAGGATTTCGTGCAGGGGACGATGAATTCCTGTAACCCGGTGTTTGTCACGGTGGGGATGCGCATTGGCGTAGACCGTTATTATGATTATTTCCGGAAGTTCGGGCTGCTGAGCAAAACGGGGGTGGATCTCCCGGGCGAGGCGGGGACGATTATGCATAAGAAGGAGAATATCGGGGCGGTGGAACTGGCTACGATTTCTTTCGGCCAGTCTTTCCAGATCACGCCGATACAGTTGGCGACTACGGTGTCTTCCATCATCAACGGCGGAAACCGGGTAACACCGCATTTTGGCGTGAAGGTGGTGGACAGTGAGGGGAATGTCAAGGAAACGCTGCAGTATCCGGTGCAGAAAAATATTGTGTCTGCCGAGACTTCGGAAACGATGCGGTATATTTTAGAGCAGGTGGTGGAGAACGGCAGCGGGAAGAACGGATATGTGGAGGGTTATCGGATAGGCGGCAAGACGGCTACCAGCCAGACGCTCCCCAGGGGCAGCGGCCGGTATATTTCTTCCTTTTTGGGTTTTGCGCCTGCCAATGACCCGCAGGTATTGGCTGTCGCTATTATTAATAATCCGCAGGGGGTTTATTACGGCGGGCAGATCGCGGCTCCTGTGGTGCGGCAGTTGTTTGAGAATATCCTCCCATATCAGCGTGAAAAGAATTTCTAAAGTGGTAAAGTACACCACTTAAGAAATTCTAGGATTTGCCATGTATGGCAAATCCATTTCACGCGGAAGAATGCCTTGGAAAGCAGGCATTCTTCCAGGTTGTCGAGGGCGGGGGTGTAATGCCTTGAGAAGCGGGTATTCTTGCGGGTTGTTGAGGGCGGGGTTGTAGTGCCTTGAGAAGCGGGCATTCTTGCGGGTTGTCGAGGGCGGGTTGTAATGCCATGGGAAGCGGGTATTTTTCAGGGTGTTTGGGATGTGGAAGGGGATGGGCGGCGTGGGGGTTAATTTTGGGTGGTTGTATGGGGTTTGGGAGATAGTGGGAAAGGAGCAGGGTTGGTGAGATGAGTCAGACAGTAGTTATGTCCGTGGTGATTTCTTTTGTGATTAGTGTGGTGCTGGGGCCTGTCATTATTCCGTTTTTGAAGAGACTGAAGGTGGGGCAGACAGAGAGGGATGACGGGCCTCAGTCGCATTTAAAGAAGTCGGGGACGCCGACGATGGGCGGTATCCTGATTTTGATCAGTGTGGTGGTTACTTCGGTTGTTTTTATGAGGGATTATCCGAAGATTATGCCTATCTTGTTTGCAACCCTTGGTTTCGGGCTGATTGGGTTCCTGGATGACTATATTAAGGTGGTATTGCGGCGTTCCATGGGGCTGCGGGCCTGGCAGAAGATGTTGGGGCAGATTGTGGTGACGGGGGTGTTCGCTTATTATATGGTTCATTATTCAGGGGTAAGTTTAGCTATGAGGATTCCTTTTCTGGAGGGGAAATATCTGGATTTCGGAATTTTGAATATTCCTGTGCTGTTTATTGTTGTGACGGCTACGGTAAACGGGGCGAATTTTACGGATGGCCTGGACGGATTGGCCAGCAGTGTTACGGTGATGATTGCTACTTTTTTCACGGCGGTGGCGGTGGGGACGGCCAGCGGTTTGGAACCGGTAACCTGTGCGGTTGTCGGGGCATTGCTTGGTTTTTTGTTGTTCAATGTATATCCGGCCCGTGTGTTTATGGGGGATACGGGTTCGCTGGCATTGGGCGGGTTCGTGGCTTCTGTCGCTTATATGCTGCAAATGCCGTTGTTTATCCCGATTGTGGCATTGGTGTATGCGGTGGAAGTGACTTCCGTTATTATCCAGGTGAGTTATTTTAAGATGACCGGCGGGAAGCGGTTTTTTAAGATGGCGCCGATCCATCATCATTTTGAATTGTGCGGCTGGTCGGAGACAAGGGTGGTGACTGTGTTTACCATTGTGACGGCGCTTCTTTGTCTGGTGGCGTTGCTCGGCGTAGCGTGAAAAGAAGCTCTAAGGCGTCAAAGGACGCCGCCTAAGAGCTTCTAGGGTTTGCCATGCAGATGCATGGGCAAACCCGTTTCACGCGGAAGAATGCCCGGAAAGCGGGCATTCTTCCAGGTTTTTCATGGCGGGGTTTGTGCTGCAGCAGGGCGGCGTAAGTGTATTTTCCGGGGAGTTTCGAAAGAGAGATGTAAGAAAAGAGGTCTGGTGATTATGGGAATCAGGGATTGGTCGGGGAAAAGGGTGTTGGTTATCGGGACGGGGCTGAGCGGTATCGGGGCAGTGAAGCTGCTTTGTGCGGCAGGCGCCTGTCCGGTTTTGTTTGACGGGAATGGGAAGCTGTCGGAGGATGAGGTGCGCAGGAAGCTGCCGGAGGGGCTGCAGGCGGATATTGTAATCGGGGATCTGCCGGGGAGTGTGGCGGAAGCGGTGGAAGTTGTGGTGCCCAGCCCGGGGGTTCCGGTGGATTCGGAATTTATGGAAGGGTTCCGGAAAAGGGGGATCCCGATACTTGGGGAAGTGGAATTGGGGTATTTGTTTTCCAAAGGGAAACTGGTGGCGATCACGGGGACAAACGGGAAGACGACGACTACTTCGCTGGTGGGGCAGATTATGGAGGAGTATTACGGCAGTGTGTTTGTGGTTGGGAATATCGGGAAGCCGTATACGGAATCTGCGTTGAGCGCATCGGAGGAGTCGGTTACTGTGGCGGAAATCAGCAGTTTCCAGTTGGAGACTACGGATTGTTTCAGGCCGCAGGTGTCGGCGATACTGAATATCACGCCCGATCATCTCAACCGTCACCATACGATGGAGAATTATGTGCATGTAAAGGAGCGGATTGCGGCGAGGCAGACCGGGGATGAGGTATGTGTGCTGAATTATGAGGACGGGTATACAAGGGATTTTGGAACCAGATGCCCGGCCAGGGTGGTGTATTTTTCTTCCGGGCATGAGTTGGAGGAAGGGCTGTATCTGAAAGGTGAGGATATCTGGAGGGCCTGGGAAGGGAAAAAAGAACGGCTGATGAATATCCATGAAATGAATCTGGTGGGGATGTGCAATGTGGAGAATGTAATGGCGGCGATTGCTATTTCCATGTGTATGCAGGTGCCTGTGGACAGGATACTGGATACCGTGCGGCGTTTTAAGGCAGTGGAGCACCGGATTGAGTTTGTTGCCTCGAAAGGGGGCGTGGATTATTATAATGATTCGAAGGGAACAAACCCGGACGCGGCGATACAGGGGATCCGGGCAATGGCAAAGCCTACGGTACTGATTGGCGGCGGTTATGATAAGGGCAGCGATTATGATGAGTGGATAGAGGCTTTTGGGGGGAAAGTGAAGTATCTGGTCTTAGTCGGGCAGACGGCGGATAAGATAGATGCCTGTGCAAGGAAGCACGGAATGGATGGGGAAAAGATATTCCGTGCAGGGAGTTTTGCGGAAGCGCTGCAGGCATGCACGGAACATGCATCGGAGGGGGACGCGGTCCTGCTGTCCCCGGCATGTGCAAGCTGGGGCATGTTCGCCAATTATGAGGAGCGGGGAAGGGTTTTCAAAGAGTATGTGAACAGCCTGCCGGATTAAAAAAGCGCAAATCGGAACTGGAAACAGCATATGAGCAAATAAAGCCCCAGAACAATTACTGACCGGCATTATGGGCAGGAATTGTTCTGCAGGGATGGGCTTTTTTTCGATATATGCGGCACTGGAATAGGAGGTAATGCAGTGGCAGGGATTCGTGTGGACATACGGGCGGGGCGGAGGGCCCAGGCCCAGGCCAGAGCAGTACAACAAGTGAGGAGGAAACCGGCAGAGAATTTTTTTGACTACAGTATGCTGTTTATCGTACTGTTTTTGCTTGGGTTCGGGTTGGTGATGATTTATTCTACCAGTTCTTACAGTGCGGCATTGCAGTATGAGGGGGATTCGGCTTATTTCCTGAAAAAGCAGGCGATGGCTACTGTGCTTGGTATTTTTGCCATGATAGTGGTGGCGAATATCCCATACCATTTCTGGGAGCGTTTTGCATCCCTTGCATACATAGGCTCCGTTGTCCTGATTTTGATGGTTAAGGTTCCGGGGCTGGCATACAGTGCGAACGGGGCGACGAGATGGATCAAGGTGGGCCCTCTGACTATCCAGCCGGCAGAGGTGGCGAAACTGGGGATGATTCTTTTCCTGGCCAGCCTGGTATGTAAAATGGGCCGGGGGATACGGACAACAAAGGGATTTTTCACTATCCTGCTTGTGCCGGCGCCGGTCTGCCTGATGATATGGAAGGTGACAAACAACCTGAGTTCTGCTATTATTGTATTTGGTATTGCGGCTCTGATGCTGTTTGTATCAAGCCCGGAATACAAGAAATTTGTGATTATGATGATAGCCGGTATTGCGGGTGTGATCGCTTTGATTTTTCTGATAAAAGGTATATCGGCATCGGAGGATATGAACTTCCGGTTTGCGCGTATTCTGGCATGGATGGATCCGGAAGCGTATGCCAACGGGAAAGGGTTTCAGACCTTGCAGGCATTGTATGCGATTGGATCCGGCGGGATATTGGGAAAGGGCCTGGGGCAGAGTATGCAGAAACTGGGATTTCTGCCGGAGGCGCAGAATGATATGATTTTCTCCATTATCTGCGAGGAACTGGGGCTGTTTGGCGGGATTGCGGTGATTATGATGTTTCTGCTGCTGATATGGCGGTTTATGGTGATTGCAAACAATGCTTCCGACCTGTTTGGCGCGCTGCTGGTAGTTGGCGTGATGGGGCATGTGGCAATCCAGGTTATCTTAAATATCGCGGTCGTTACCAATACTATTCCGAATACGGGGATTTCTTTGCCGTTTATCAGTTACGGCGGTTCGGCGGTATTATTTTTGCTGGCGGAGATAGGTCTTGTTTTAAGCGTGGCCAGAGGAATCCGGCTGAAGGATCTGTAATCAATGCCGTTTAATCTCCCACAAATTGTGCCGGACATCTGCCGGAAAGCATTTTTCAAACACGCTCTAATTCTCCGCAGCTCTGCTGCGGGGAGTTCCATTTAAGTTCTCTGGCGGATTCGGGAAACATAGAGACAAAACACCTGAGAACCATTTGCCATACAGGTGCATATAGATAGAATAGGTGATATTATAAGAATGACAGAAGGTGAATCATTGGATTCTATTCATATCTATGGCGGAAACTTACTTAAGGGGGAAACCAGGATACAGGGGTCAAAAAATGCAGTGCTGCCGATTTTGGCTGCTACTTTACTGGTAAAAGGGACTTGTATTATAAAAAACTGCCCGCGTATTGCGGACGTGTACCATATGCAGAATTTATTGCAGGAGCTCGGGTGTCTGGTCAGTTGGGCAGGCAATACGGTGACAGTGAATGCAGCACAGGCCAGTGATAACCGCATGTCCGGCGAATCCGTGACACGTATGCGTTCTTCCATTATGCTGTTAGGTGCGATGCTGGGGCGCATGGGTGAGGTGGTTATGTCTTATCCCGGGGGATGTGTGATTGGCAGGCGGCCGATTGATATCCATCTTGCGGCACTGCGCAAAATGGGTGTGGAAATCGAAGAGGAAGAACATATGTTTACGGCACGGGCCGTCCGTTTGCAGGGGGCGGAGGTGAAGCTTCCTTTTCCGAGCGTGGGGGCTACGGAAAATGTAATTTTAGCGGCAGTACTGGCGGAGGGGACGACGGTCCTGGAAAATGCAGCCAGGGAGCCGGAGATTGCGGCATTGTGCGAATTTCTGGCGGCGGCCGGGGCGGACATGGAAGGGATTGGAAGCGGCCGGTTAGTGATAAAGGGTGCAGACAGGCTGCATGAGGTGAAATATACGGTGCCGGCGGACCGTATTGTGGCAGGGACTTATATGACGGCGGCAATGGCGGCCGGAGGGAGTATCTTCCTGGAGCAGGCGCCGTCAAACCAGCTTGGGGCGCTTTTGAAGGCGGCAGAGGAGATGGGCTGCTGTGTTACTATTAATAAGGAAGGAATAGGGATGGATGTCCTCCGGAGGCTGAAGGCGCTGCCTTATTTAAAAACGGAGGTTTATGACGGTTTTCCTACAGATCTGCAGTCCCCTATGATGGCAGTGATGGCCCTGGCAGACGGACAGGGCATTGTGGAAGAAAATATTTTTGAAAACAGGTTCCGTGTCGTAGGTGATTTGGTCAAAATGGGGGCGGATATTGAAACGGTAAGAAATAAGGCATATATCAGAGGCGTGGAAAAACTGACAGGGGCCGCAGTGGAAGCGGAAGAGCTGCGCGGCGGTGCGGCGCTGGCAGTGGCCGGCCTTGCGGCGGAAGGCCGGACCGTGATAAAAAACAGGCATTTTATTGAAAGAGGGTACGAGGATATCTGCAGGGATCTGAGGGATTTAGGGGCGGATGCCAGTATCGGGTAAAGTATGGTAAAGATATATGGGAAAGAAAAAAAAGACAGTGGGCAGAACCGGTACGTCTGAGGCTGCCGGCCGTAAAGTGCCAAAGGGGCAGGCGGCAGAAGGCGGGAAAGAAAATAATACAGGCAATAAATCGCCGGGAAGAAGTGCAGCGGGGAACAGTGCTTCGGCGGGGGAAAGAAACCGGACAGGAAATAAGCCTTTGGCGGAAAATAAAAAGGCAGTCGGGAGTATGGCGCCTGCAGGGGGCGGAAAAGGGGCAGGCGGCAGCGCTTTGCCGCAGAAGCAGAATGTGAGGAAAAAGCGGAGCGGAGGGAGTGCAAGAACCCGGAATCCTAATTTGAAGCTGGTGAAAAATGGGGATAGCCCGGTAACACCGGAAAATACGCCGGGGGCTCCGATATATGTAAAGGGAAGCGGCAGAGGCCAGGGTTCTGCCAGGGGGGGATTGTCAGAAAAAAATTCTGCAGAAGAGGCTATTCTTTCGAAGGAGTTCCGGAAGAAAAGGGATGAAGAGACGGCTGCGAAGGAAGCAGTACAGGAAGTTCCGGCAGAAAAGCTTTCTGCCGGGAAGGAACGGGCGGGAAAAAAATTAAAATCAAAGAAGCATGCAAAAAAAAGTGCCGGGAAAAAGCCGAAAATTCCCGGGAAGAAAATTTCGGAGAAAGATGTTTCCCAGAAAAAGGTTTCTCAGAAAGAAGTTTCTGAAAAAAAAGTTTCTCAGAAAAAAGTTTCTCAGAAAAAAGTTTTTCAGAAAGAAGTTTTTCAGAAAGAAGTTTCTCGGGAGGAGGCTTTACAGAAAGAAGTTTCTCAGAAAGGGGTTTCTGCGAAGGAAGTTTTCGAAACAGGAATTCCTGAACAGGGTATTTCCGAAAAGAAGATTTTCCGAAGGGAAGATCGTTCTTTAAATGAGTACCCTTTTAAAAAGGAAGAAACATTAGAAACGGAAACTCAAACAGGGGATTCCGTGAAACGGAAAGGGTCTGCCCAAAAGAAGGAAGATGTACAAAGGAAAGAGGATATACAAAGGAAAGAAGATATACAAAAGAAAGAAGATATGCAAAAGAAAGGATTTGCAAAAAAGAAGAAGGCTGCAGGAAAGAAGGAAGCATTAAAAAGGAAAGAAGCGGCAGGAAAGAACGAAGCTGTCAGAAGGAAAGAAGCAGCCCAAAGGAAAGAAGCCGCAAAAAGAAAAGATTCTGCAGGAAGAGAAGAATCAGTTAGAAGGAAAGGGCCTGTAAACACGCCGGATTCTTCTTTAAAAAAGAGATTTCCAAGGGCGCTTCCGCCTGAAGAGATATATGGACAGAGGGATTACCCGGGGAATGTGCCAAGCGGAGCCTACGCAGAGGAGGATTATCAGGAAGAGACGTTTTCCGGGGGAAGAACCCGTAAAAAAGGCAGGAAAAGGAATGGCTTAAGGGGAAAGGCGGCGAAGCGCCGTCGGGAAGAGGATCCCTATATTCCCGAATCCGGATATGGCAGGGCAGGGACGGGGATAGGAGAGTGGTTCATCCAGCATAAAAGCCTCGTTATGATATGGTCTATGGTTTTTGCAGTAATGACCGGGCTGGTATCGGCATATTATTATATTATTAATACTTATAAGGTTATTACCGTATATGTGGATGGAAATGTGCACTATACCAATGAAGAGATTATGGATATGGTAATGACCGGGCCATATGGTGATAATTCCCTGTATCTGGCATTGAAGTACAAGGACAGAGGTGTGGAGAATGTCCCTTTTGTGGAAAGGATGGATGTGAATATTCTGGCGCCCGATATGATAAGGATAAATGTATATGAAAAGGCTCTGGCGGGATATGTGGAATATCTGGGCAGGTATATGTATTTTGACAGGGATGGTATCGTAGTGGAAAGTTCACAGGAAAAAACAGCGGGGATCCCGCAGGTGACAGGGCTGCAGTTTGGATATGTTATTTTAAATGAGGCGCTTCCGGTGGAGAATGATACGATTTTTAAACGTATTTTGAGCATTACCCAGTTGTTGGACAAGTATGAGCTTTCCTCGGACAGGATTTATTTCGATTCGGACTATAATCTGACTTTATATTTTGAGGGCGTGAGGGTTACTTTGGGCGCCAGCGAGGAAATTGATGAGAAGATTATGCGGCTGCAGTACATATTGCCGGAGCTTGCCGGAAAGAGCGGGACGCTCAGTATGGAGAATTATACGGAGGATTCGAATTTGATTCCGTTTCACCAAGATTAGCGCGAAAAGAAGCTCTAAGGCGTCAAAGGACGCCGCCTAAGAGCTTCTAGGATTTGCTATGCATAGCATTGCAAATCCATTTCGCGCGGAAGAACGCCGGGAAAGAGGCGTTCTTCCAGGTTTTTCATGGCGGGGGTTGCGGTGGGGCGGTGCGGCAGTATGGTGGTTAGGTGTTTTTTGGATGGGATTGCGTGGGAGGGGGAACACGGATGTGTTATAATATGCGGCTATAAAAAAATATAAGAAAAGAGAAAAAAAGGTTGCTAAAACTTAAAATTAATTATATGATAACATATAGGAGTTTTTAATAGGGATATTGAAGGAGGAAACACCTTGCTTGAGATTAAGACAAACGATGCTGAGGCTGCAGCGAAGATTATAGTGGTGGGAGTCGGCGGTGCAGGCAATAATGCTGTTAATAGAATGATTGATGAGAGTATTGACGGGGTAGAGTTTATTGGTATTAATACGGACAAGCAGGCTTTGCAGTTGTGTAAGGCGCCGAAGCTTCTTCAGATTGGGGAGAAGCTGACCAAGGGGCTCGGAGCCGGCGCTAAGCCGGAGATTGGCGAGAAGGCTGCGGAGGAAAGCAGTGAGGAAGTGACTGCGGCGTTAAAAGGTGCGGATATGGTATTCGTTACCTGTGGTATGGGCGGCGGCACTGGTACTGGCGCGGCTCCGGTAGTGGCTAAGATTGCGAAGGATATGGGTATTCTTACTGTCGGCGTCGTGACCAAGCCGTTCCGTTTTGAGGCTAAGGCGCGTATGGTCAATGCTTTGAACGGTATTGAAAGGATAAAGGATAATGTAGATACGCTTATTGTTATACCGAATGATAAGTTGCTTGAAATCGTAGACAGAAGGACGACAATGCCGGATGCGCTGAAAAAGGCGGATGAGGTATTGCAGCAGGCGGTGCAGGGAATTACGGATCTGATCAATGTACCGGCGGTTATTAACCTGGATTTTGCGGATGTCCAGACGGTAATGAAGGACAAGGGCATAGCCCATATAGGCATAGGTTACGGGAAAGGGGAAGAGAAGGCTAATGAGGCCGTTAAGATGGCTGTGGAGAGCCCTCTTCTGGAGACGACGATTTCCGGTGCGTCCCATGTGATTATCAATGTGTCCGGCGATATTACTTTGGCGGATGCGGCGGATGCGGCGGATTACGTCCAGAATCTGGCCGGTGATGAAGTAAATATTATATTTGGTGCTATGTATGATGAGACAAAGACAGATGCATGTATGATTACGGTTATTGCTACCGGACTGGAAGATGTGGCTACGAAAACGGCCGCTTCGGCTTTTGGTACATACAAGCCGGGGTATATTACACCTTCTTCCATGCAGGGCAAAGCAAGCCTGGGGCCTGGGGTAGTGGGGACCGGAGCGATGAATCCGTCGCTGAATTTCGGCGGGGGTGTTGCAGCCGCTGCTGCTACACCGCTTAAACCAATCCAGGGTATTAATAAGCCGGGGGATATCAGGAGTTCGGTGGAAGAAAAGACATTGAAGATACCGGATTTCCTTCAGAAGAAATAAGAGGTAACAGAAATCAGGATTTCATATTGTGAGTAGGAGCCAAAGCCATATAAAATGTGGTTTTGGCTTATTTGCGTTTAAGCTTTGCGGTTTGCTTTCTCTGAGAACCAATGTTATTAATTTAAGATTCCCGTGGTGTCACGCCACAAACTACATGTCTAAAAATTCATTCCCGCAGTCTGTGGCGGTGTAACCGCTTCACCGCTTTACCCCCCATTTTTCGTCCAAATTCAGTCGATGCAGCCATAAGGAATCCACTATTCTGATACCACCTCTAGGGCAATGCCCACTACACTTCCCGAATTTGGACAAAAACCGGGAGCAAATTGGGACGGTATTTAGCAGGAAGCAATTCCTGGAGGGGTATATGTCATATCCTGCGGTAAATAGCAGCGTTTATGAGTGCCTTTTTGACAAAAAAAGCGAATGATACTCTATATAATGGTTGTTAAGGGAGGTGACAGGCAGGAGGATGAACACACAATATATATGAGGTATATATTGACAGTCTGTTTCTTATGAATTTCGTTATGAACCTATATCTGTATGCACTCTTAACAAAGACTCTGAGGCATACTGCCGCACGCGCAAGGGTATGTGCGGGAAGTGCTTTGGGGGCAGTGTTTAGTACCTTGCTGCTGATTACACCGGGGATTCCGGTATTCATAAAGAGATTTGCAGGGCCGATGGCTGTCAGTATGGCAGTAACAGCGTGGACTTTCAGGCTGAAACAAATATCGGCGGCTGTCAGGGCTACCGGGTATCTGTGCCTTTATGCTTTTGCGTTCGGGGGAATGATGAAGTTTCTGTTTTCCTGCTTTCCGTTTTTGCATCAGGAGAGTGTCTGGTACATATTGGGAGCGGGAATGTTAGGGTATCAGGTGATTGGCCGGTGGCTGGGACAGCTTAAGAAGAAAAATATAAGGATTTGCAGGGTACAGGTCTGCGGGTACGGGAATGAAATATGGCTGAAAGCGCTGGTGGATACGGGAAACAGCCTGCGGGAGCCTGTGAGCGGGAAACCGGTTTCGGTGATAGATGCGGACGCACTGAACCGGTTGGAAGGTGTAAGGCTGCCGGAGAAGCTGAAACTGATCCCATACCGCAGTATCGGACAGGAAAACGGCATTATGGAAGGATATGAAGTGCCGGAGATTGTGATAGACGACGGGGAGGAACAACTGCACAGGCAGAAAGTGATTATTGGTATCAGCAAGGCAAAGGTATCGGCGGATGGAAAGTATCACATGATACTGCATCCGGATTTAATATAGGGGCCGGCATATGCGGGACTGGAACAGGAGGGATGAAAATGATTTTTAAGGTGGCTATACCGGGTAAAATCCAGTTTAAGATGGTAAAGCGGGAACCTAATTTTTTTATGTCTAAACAGGGGGAAATTCATTACATAGGAGGGACGGAGGTATTGCCGCCGCCGCTTGAAGTTGAGAAGGAAAATGAAGTGATCAGTGATCTTGGGACAGAGTATGAGGATGAGGCGAAGTCCATTCTCATAGAACATAACCTGCGGCTGGTGGTATATATTGCCAAGAAGTTTGATAATACGGGGGTCGGGGTCGAAGACCTGATTTCCATAGGGACGATCGGGTTGATAAAGTCCATTAATACTTTCAACCCGGATAAGAACATCAAACTGGCAACGTATGCTTCCCGCTGTATTGAGAATGAAATTTTAATGTACTTAAGGAGGAACAATAAGACGAAGCTTGAGGTGTCTATTGATGAACCGCTGAATGTGGATTGGGACGGGAATGAACTTTTGCTGTCAGATATTCTAGGAACCGATGAGGATGTAATATACCGTGATATTGAAAATGAAGTGGAGAGAAAGCTTCTGCTGAAAGCGGTCAGTAAATTATCGGACAGGGAAAGGACGATCATTAATCTCCGTTTCGGGCTGGGGACACCGGACGGCCGCGAAATGACCCAGAAGGAGGTAGCGGAACTGCTCGGCATATCCCAGTCATATATATCAAGGCTTGAGAAGAAGATTATGAAACGGTTGAAAAAAGAACTGATCAAGGAAAGCTGATCCTGTGCTTCCCGCCTGCTTTCCATCGAAACGGTGGATTCCTTAATGGCATTGTTTCATGGAAGGGCAGGCAGGGGCGGGGCATGATTTAACAGCAGATATCAACAATAATAATATCGGGCCCGATTTTCTTAATGTTTTTATAGGGTATGATATAGTCCGGTTCATTGTCGAAGAAGTTGAAAAACTTATTCCCGCTCGGGATGATAAGGGCACATATCTGCCCGCTGCATTCATCAAATTCCAGATCGCCGACTTTTCCCAGGCATTTACAGTCTTTTAAATTGATAACGGATTTACATTTCAATTCTGAAAAAAGCATGGCTGCACATCCTGCTTCTTTTCTTTCAGTATATGTTCCCGGCAGGGGAAATGTATTTTGTCCTGCCGGATTTCTTTTATGCACAGGGGCGCACAGATGAAGTTGCTGTTTGCGCAGCGTGCGCCCCGCGCGGCGAGTAGGGGAAAAAGCCTCCCCTACTCGATTTTAAATGAGCGGCAAAGATCTCGCAAAATGGTGAACGGTTTCACCGTGTACAGATGGTGAAAATGAGATTTTAAACAGGCTCTAAGCGAAAGGCGTTGGAATACTTCCTTATTTTGTCAGAGGAAAGATGTATAATTTTACCGCTTTCTGTAAATCATTTCTATTATAAAAATTATAATTTTATAATCTATAATTTTATAATTTAAAATTGTTATATTTTCTATTATATTTGGGATTTATAATGACTTTGGAAATGAATGGCAGGAGGTAACGCATGGCACAGGGAAAGGTTGAAATATGCGGGGTGAATACTTCCAAACTCCCGCTTTTGAAAAATGCGGAGAAGGAGGAGCTTTTTTCAAAAATAGAAGAAGGGGACAAGGAGGCAAGGGAACAGTATATTGAGGGCAATCTCCGGCTGGTGCTGAGTGTGATTAAACGTTTTTCATCCAGTAATGAAAATGTGGATGATCTGTTTCAGATAGGCTGTATCGGGCTGATTAAGGCAATCGACAATTTTGATTCTTCCCTGAATGTAAAATTTTCCACTTATGCAGTGCCGATGATCATCGGGGAGATAAGGCGTTTCCTGCGGGATAATAATTCCATACGGGTGAGCAGGTCTTTAAAGGATACGGCTTATAAGGCGATATATGCAAAGGAGAGCCTGACAAGGCGGAATTTGAAGGAACCGACGATCAATGAAATTGCTACGGAGATCGGCATTTCCAAAGAGGATATTGTATATGCATTGGATGCCATACAGAACCCAATGAGCTTGTATGAACCGATTTACACGGACGGCGGGGATACGCTGTATGTGATGGATCAGATCAGCGATAAGAAGAACAAGGAGGAGACGTGGGTGGAGCATCTGTCGCTGAGCGAGGCGATGAAGCGGCTGGGGGACAGGGAGCATGAGATTATTACGCTGCGTTTCTTTGAAGGGAAAACGCAGATGGAAGTGGCGGATATGATAGGGATATCCCAGGCGCAGGTGTCCAGGCTGGAGAAAAATGCTTTGCGGGTTATGAAAAATTACCTGACCGCGTAAAGGCGTGTAAGATATGAAATGGGTACAGGAACGGCTGATTGAAATTACCTGACCGCGTAAGGGCGGGATAGTTTAGGGATTGTTATTGTTTACAGGCAGGAGCCGGCTCCGGATGCGGAGCCGGCTTCCGTTTTTTCCGAAATCCGGCTATACTTTTTCGCTGAAATAGCATATAATGGATTCAGCGGCGAAGCGGGGATTGCCGGTTTGACAAGGAGGGCTTGAAAGTGAGTATGGATTTGAATTTTCGGAAATACAGGGAAAATGCCGTCCATGACCACGCGGCAATATATCAGAAGGCGTGCTGTGGGGGGAGTTGGTGAAAGAATTGGAGGCTCTGCCGATAGATGAAATATTGAAGAAAGTTTCGGCTGCTTTTTCTGATCGGGCTATTCGGGATGATGGAAAGGATTTTGAAAAAGAGGGGTATGGGGCATTTCAGATTTTTACAACTTTTTATTCCCGGACAGACAGATGATATGGTTTAGATTTAATGAGATTTAGAAGTATGGGAACAGACAGGATATGGAAAAGGAGCAGGTGTAAAATGGTACGGGAAGAAGAAAAAATAAGGGACGGTATTTTGTTTTGTCCCGGGGATCCGGAATTGAAGGCGATTAAGCTGAAAACGCATAATTTGAATGTGGACTATAACAATACATATGAGGATGAAACGGAAAAGAGGGCAAAGATCCTCTCTGAAATCATTGGCGAGTTTGGGGAGGGTGGTTTTATACAGGGGCCTGTTGCTTTTCATTATGGAAAGCACACGAGAATCGGTAAAAATTTTTTCGGCAATTTTAACCTGACCATTCAGGATGATGCAGAGGTTACGATTGGGGATAATTGTAACTTTGGCCCGAATGTGACGATTGTGACGCCAATCCATCCTATGCTGTCCGACGAGCGGCGGGAGATGGCGACGGCGGACGGAGGGAAAAAGCATCTTTGCTATGCAAAACCTGTGCATATCGGAAACGACTGCTGGTTCGGCGCTTCTGTTACGGTGTGCCCCGGTGTTGTGATTGGGGATAACTGTGTGATTGGGGCCGGCAGTGTGGTGACAAGGGATATTCCGCCGGGCAGTTTCGCGGCAGGTAATCCGTGCAGGGTGATAAGGGAAATTACGGAGGCGGACAGTATGAAATATAAGCCTGAGATACTGGCGGACAATCAGGTGCTCCCGCGAAGGGACGGGTGAAGGGTATGCAGGAACGTTTTGGGCGGACGCAGATGCTGCTTGGCGGGGAAGCGATGGGGCGTCTGCGGGATGCCCGCGTGGCAGTGTTCGGCGTAGGCGGCGTGGGCGGTTATGCGGCCGAGGCCCTGGCCAGAAGCGGTGTGGGGCATTTGGATCTGATTGACAGTGACCGGGTGGAAAGAAGCAATATAAACCGCCAGATTATTGCTCTGGAGTCTACGGTAGGGCAGTATAAAGTGGATGTGATGAAGGCGCGGATTCTGGACATTAACCCGGAGGCTGATGTCAGGGTATTCCGCTGTTTTTTTCTGCCGGAAAACGGGGAGATGTTTGATTTTGGAAGTTACAGCTATATTGCGGACGCGGTGGATACCGTGACGGCTAAGATAGGACTGGTGATGGCCGGGGAAGCTTACGGGGTCCCGGTTATCAGCAGTATGGGCGCCGGGAATAAGCTGGATCCGTCGGCTTTTGAGGCGGCGGATATTTATCAGACAAGTGTATGTCCCCTGGCAAAAGTAATGCGCAGGGAGCTGAAAAAGAGAGGGGTTAAAAGCCTGAAGGTGGTATATTCCAAGGAGGAACCTGTCCGGAAGACGGAAAGCGGCGGGGCAGGGCACGGAGGGGACGGGACGGAGGATTTTTCCAGGCGCCGGATACCGGGCAGCGCGGCATTTGTCCCTTCGGTGGCAGGGCTGATTATGGCCGGAGAAATCGTGAAGGACATTTCGGGCTGCGGGAATGGTTTTTAAGGCACTAGTACTTATTTGAAGTGGGTTATACTAGGACATGGCATGGAGATGACGGATGAAGAT
>CANDKY010000071.1 GCA_947385425.1 uncultured Lachnospiraceae bacterium
TATTGGAAACACAGAAATCCCCTTAAGTCAATGACATTGGGAGTGAACTGTAACCGTCCAGGTGCCGGCTCCGCGTTGCAGGGATTGAAGATATTTACTTATGGACAGGAATGTACTATAATGCAGGCAGGAGGAAGAGGATATGGATATCAGGCTGCCGGATAAAGTGGGATGGATTATAAACAGGATAGAGGATGCCGGGTATGAGGCATATGCGGTCGGGGGATGTGTGAGGGATTCCGTTATCGGGCGGGTGCCGGATGATTGGGATATCACTACATCGGCGGCTCCGGATCAGATAAAGGCGCTTTTCAGGCGTACGATAGATACAGGAATTAAACATGGGACCGTTACCGTAATGCTGGAAAAAGAAGGCTTCGAGGTGACAACTTACCGGATTGACGGCGAGTATGAGGATGGAAGGCACCCGAAAGAGGTCACTTTTACCAGTGAACTGGAGGAGGATCTCAGACGCAGGGATTTTACGATAAATGCCATGGCTTACAATAACCGGAGGGGATTGGTGGATGTCTTCGGAGGTGCAAAGGACATAAAAAACCATGTCGTGCGGTGTGTCGGGAAGCCGCAGGAGCGTTTTGGGGAGGACGCGCTGCGCCTGATGCGCGCCGTGAGGTTTTCGGCACAGCTCGGGTTTTCCATAGAACCGGGAACCATTGCGGCAATAAAAGAAATGGCGGGCAATCTGGCGAAAGTAAGTGCGGAGAGAATAAGGACGGAATTAGTGAAGCTTCTGGTTTCGTCCCATCCGGATTATCTGAGGGTTTGTTATGAAACAGGCATTACTGGAGTAGTGCTGCCGGAATTTGACCGGTGTATGGAAACGGCGCAGCATAATCCGCATCATTGTTATACGGTGGGGGAACATATTCTGGAGTCCGTGCGGCAGGTGAAGGAGGATAAAGTGCTCAGGCTTGCCATGCTGCTGCATGATATCGGGAAACCGGAAACAAAAACGACGGACGCGGCGGGAATTGACCATTTCCACGGACATGCTTCGGTGAGTGCGGATATTGCGGTAGATGTGCTGAGGAGGCTTAAATTCGATAATGACACGCTCCATATGGTGCGGAAGCTGGTGCTGTATCATGATTATGACGTGGATCCGGCGCCGGAAGGCGTGCGGAGGGCAATGCACAAGGTAGGGGAGGAGGCTTTCCCGCTCTTGCTTGAAGTGAAAAGGGCTGATGTGCTGGCGCAGAGCGAATACCGGCGCAGGGAGAAAATGGAAAAATTGGGACAGATTGAGGCAGTTTATAACGAGATCCTGAAAGCGGGGGACTGTGTATCCCTCCATACCCTTGCAATTTCCGGCAGGGATTTGATTGAAGCGGGGATGAAACCGGGGAAGGGGATGGGGGATATTCTGAACAAACTGCTGGAAGCGGTACTGGAGAACCCTGAAAAAAATACAAAGGAAGAATTGCTCAAGCTGTATGAATACTTTCTGTAGTTGGTTCATAAGATAGGATAGGCCGATTAGAACCGAAAATGGGAGGTATTTATGTGAATGACAGGGCAGTCAGCGTGCTTGAAAATTATGAAATAGAAGTGCTTCGCACCTGGAAGGGGCGTGGGGCGATACTGTGTGAATCTGATAAGGGTCCGTTGATTTTAAAAGAGTATACGGGATCAAAAGACAAAGTTATTTTTCAGGACGCACTGCTTCAGAGAATCGGGAAGCAGGGTTCCCTTGCAGTGGAGAGCATTCTGAGAACGAAGGACGGAGAACTTATCGTATATGATCAGGACAGGGTACCGTATATCCTGAAAACTTATTTTGACGGGAAGGAATGTAATCTGCGGGATACGAAGGAGTGCCTGCAGGCAGTGAGAACCCTGGCAGGGCTTCACAGGGCCTCCGGTGGGAACCTGCAGGATTTTCCGGAGTTAAACCGGAAAATGGAGCATGGTATTGAAAAGGAGTTTGAAAAGCATAACAGGGAGCTTCGGAAAGTAAGGAAATTTTTAAAGGATAAGAGTCAGAAGACAAACTTTGAAATATTCCTGTTGAAGAATTATGATTATTTCTTCCATATGGCCCTGCGGATTGAGGAAGAAGTACGCGCCGGTATGGAAAAGGCCGGGAATGCGGGGCAGGGGGATTCCTCTGTTATCTGCCACGGCGATTATCAATATCATAATATTATTGTCGGGAATTATGGCGGTAACGGTAAAGAGGGGATGGCTGTTATCAATTTTGAAAAATGTGTAAGGGATAATCCGGTCAGGGACTTATATCTGTTCATGCGCAAACTGCTGGAAAAAAACGGCTGGCCGCAGGAACTGGGGGCATTGCTTTTAGCGGCGTATCATGAGGAACGTCCTTTGTCAGCGGAAGATTACAGGCAGTTGTACTACCGTCTGTCGTATCCGGAGAAGTTCTGGAAAATTGTAAATTTTTACTATAATTCCGGGAAAGCGTGGATACCCGGACGCAATACGGAAAAATTGGAGAAGCTGTTGGAGCAGGAACGGGATAAAGTCGGCTTTCTGGAGAATTACAGGAGTACTTACGGGTTATAAAAAGTATTTTTTGGGTGCTTTTCTTTTTGCGGATATTAGTATATAATGAGGAAGAATATGAAGCAGAATGTACATAGGTTTATGGTATCCAGATGAGGAGGTTTTCATGCACAGCAGTTTTTTTGGGAAAAAGGGGAAACCGGTGCTTGTGGCAGTGTCCGTACTTTCCATATTAACGGCAGGGATGTTTGCCGCCGGGTTTCTGGCCGGAAGCAGCAGTAAGGGGATGGCGTATGAATCCGATTATGAAAGATACGATTCGGGTTTTGTCATTGCGCAGCCCGGAAGTTATGATTCGGCGGACGTTGCGGTAATAAGGGAAATCGATACGCAGCAGGGCAAAGTAACATTAATGAATATAGAGACAGGGAAATATTATACACTGGCTTTTGACGGAACGACCCTTATTGCGGATAAATACGGCAATGGCATGGCAATGGCACAGATGAAGAACGGGGATATTGTGGATGTGACGTTTCTCCGGGGGAAAAAGAAACTGTCCAGCATCCAGTTGTCTGACAGCGCATGGGTAATGGAAAATGTACAAAAGTATAATTTTGATATACTCAGGCAAAGTGCGGAGGTCGGGAGCGCTGTATACAGTCTGAGGAACAATCTGGTAGTATCTTCGGAAGGGAAAGATGCACAGTTGGAGGATATCATCCGCGGGGATGTAATATCCGTCAGAGGTGTGGGGAACAGTGTATACAGCGTAATAGTGGAGGAAGGCCACGGTTATCTCCGCTTAAGCGCCAACGATTATCTTAAAGGCGGATGGATAGAGGTAGGACAGGAGGTCATCCAGCAGATTACGGAAGATATGCTGCTGGTTGTGCCGGAAGGAAGCTATGATGTACATCTGACAGCCAATGGCATCGACGAAGTGAGGCCGGTGACGATATACCGGAATCAGGAATATACAATGGATGTCAGCGGCCTGGAACCGGAAGCGCCTAAAGTGGGGAAGATTGTTTTCGCAATCAGCCCTTCCAGTGCGTCCGTTTATATTGACGGGGAACAGGCGGATATCAGCGTTCCCGTGGAAGTGGAATACGGTGTCCATCAGTTGATTGTAAAAGCACAGGGATATGAGACGGTAACTCAATACATACGGGTAGGACAAGAATTGGCGAGTATCAGTATTACCCTGGAGGAAGGGGAGGAAGATAACGCAGGGCAGTTGGATGAAGAGATTAGCGGCAGCACGGTCAGCGGTAATTCTTCTGAAATTTCAGCCAGTGATCTGAGTTCCTTTAAAATATACATTCAGTCGCCTGCCGATGTAGAAGTGTATTGGGATGGCATTTATAAGGGGCTGGCGCCTGTAAGCATAAAGAAAGAGGCTGGCACCCATACGATTACCCTGCGCAAATCCGGATATGTAACGAAGAGTTATATGGTGCAGATTGACGAGGAGGAAAGCGATATCACATATTCTTTCTCGGAACTGGAACGGGAAGCAGAGCCGAATAAGGTAACGGTGAGCGGAAACAGCAGTGTGAGCGGGAATTCCAGTGTAAGCGGGAACAGCAGCTCAGATGACAGGAATAATACGGCAAGCAGCAATGTGCCTTGATTCAGGCATCCGGCCAATGGGAAGTGTTTTCATTGGCCGGGTGCCTGTAACAGTAAAGCGGGATAAGTATCCCGGGAATGCATTGGGTGCCGAAACAGACGGTATTGGCTGTGGATTGCAACCAAAAACCTTGAAAAACAGGGGCGAAAGGCAGATTTTTCTTGACAAACTATAGGAAAGCGACTATATATATGTATAGACGTTTCATGAGAGAGACTTCTAATTGATAATGTAAACTCAAATTAACAGGAGGAGTTCAATATGAACAAAACAGAATTAATTGCAGCTATGGCTGATCAGGCTGGTTTATCTAAAAAAGACACTGAAAAGGCATTGAAGGCTTTTACGGATGTTGTTGCAGAAGAATTAAGAAGAGATGGAAAGGTACAGTTGGTTGGTTTCGGTACTTTTGAGGTTTCCAGCAGGGCTGCAAGGGAAGGGAGAAATCCCAGGAGCGGTGAAGTGATGAAAATTGCTGCTTCCAAGGCTCCCAAGTTTAAGGCTGGCAAAGCTTTAAGGGATATGGTGAACGAATAACTGATGGGAATGCTATGAGACTGGATAAATATTTAAAGGTATCGCGCCTGATTAAGAGGCGTACCGTTGCAAATGAAGCCTGTGATGCGGGCCGCGTATTTATAAATGACAAGCCTGCCAAAGCGTCCGCCAATGTGAAACAGGGCGATATCATTACGATACAATTTGGAAATAAAGAAGTGAGAGTAGAAGTGCTTGCTATACAGGAAACAGTGAAAAAGGACGAAGCAAAAGAATTGTTCCGGTATATTTAAAATATCCCCCTCATATATATTATCTATAAGAGATAAGATATGAGGGGGTTTTTCATGGAAGATTTGAATGCCGCAAAACAGCGCACCCATAAACTGATGCTTACGAACAGAAGGACATGTACTATCAGCGGAGTATGTGATGTGTTATCGTTTGATGTAAAGGAAGTGATTCTCGAAACGGATCAGGGAATGCTTATGATCAAAGGCGAGGATCTTCATGTGAGCCGTCTTACGTTAGATAAGGGAGAGGTGGATATCGATGGTAAGATGGACAGTTTTACCTATTCGGAAGTGACAGGATACGGAACCAAAGGGGAATCCCTGTTGGCAAAATTGTTTAAGTAGGTGGGGCATGAGTCAGGACATTATCAATGAGGTATACTTTCTGGGCGGCTCTGTGTTCATGGGAATTGTCATTACCTTCGTTTATGATTTTATTTTAATAGGGCGCCGGATCGTAAGGCATAATCACTTTTTTATATCTCTGGAGGATTTTATATTCTGGGCGGCATGTGCCATCGCGGTTTTCTATATGCTTTATGAGGAAAACAATGGTGTGCTGCGGTGGTTCGCAGTGATGGGCGCTGCAGTGGGGATGCTCCTGTATAAGAGGACTATCGGTTCCCGGTTTGTAAAAATCATTTCAGCCGTTATATTAAAGGAAATGCATTTATTAAGGAAGACAGCCGGGATTGTGTTCAGGCCCTTCCGGTGGATTATGAGAAAGGCGGGGGTGTTTTTCCGGTTTATCGGGCGGAGGGAAAAATGTGTGTCAAAATATATGAAAAAGAAGTTGACGGGCTTTAAGAAAGCGCTTAAAATAATATTATATAAGCACTAAGCGGATGGAGCGCGGGTTCCTGCCGGCGGGAAGGAGGCGTTATGGCGAGAAGGGCGGCATACCGCAGGAAGAAGCAGAACGGGTTCGGCATGTTGTTGGTTGCAACCGTAATTGTTATGCTGCTTGTTGTGGTGATGGTGAAAAGTATAGAGCTGCGGCAGAAGCTTGCCGGGTATCAGGCCCGGGAACAGCAGTTGCTGGAAGAGATTGAAAAGGAAGGGCAGCGTACGCAGGAAATTAGGGAATATGAGAAATACACGCAGACCAAACAGTATATAGAGGAAGTGGCAAAGGATAAATTAGGTCTTGTATATGAAGGCGAGATTATTTTTAAAGATGAGAATTAAGGTGCAGATGTCGGCAATTTCCGGTATCTGCATTTTTTGTCGCACGAAATTGATTATTTTTGCAGTTGTTTTGACAAATATGGCGGGACGGGCTGTGTATAATATTTTCTTACAGGACAAATGTATGCAAAAAAATCTGTGCAGGATAAATAGCAGGGCGCATGGGATAGGAGCCTGGGAGCCATAATCTGTACCTGCAGGCATGAATGGAGAAAGGAGCAGGTTTGGAAGATGAAAAAGCAGCTTACGAATGGGGAGATACCTTTTGACAGTGTTTTGCCGGAATATGGAAGAAAAAAACTGTTGATGTATGCGGATTCCTTCCGGGATCTGGCAAGTACATTCACGGATGATACCAGACAGCGGGAAAAAGCAGAGGCCATGGCGGAGGACAGGCAGGAATATTTATGGAAAAGAAGGCTGATCGAGAACCGGGATCTTATGGCGGAACATCTAAAGGAAATGGCGCAGATTATGACGCAGGTGGCGGAGGAGTCTTACCGTTTTATACATATGGGCGAACGTAAAGTAAAGCAGCTTTCCCACATCATGAAAGAAGCGGGTATTCTGTTGAAAGATATTTGCCTTTGGGAAAAGAAGGACGGGCATAAGGAAATTAACATTGTAATGCGCGCCGCGAAAGGGACGGGGACGGAAGTGGAAGAGATAGGGAATGTGCTTTCTGTCTTTTTAAACCTGCGGCTGGTGCCGGTAAAGACAAGCCCCGTCTTTGTGGCAAGGGAATGGGGAAGCTATCAATATGTGGAGGAGCCGAGGTATCACGTCCTGACAGGCGTTGCAAAAACAATAAAAGAGACGGAAACGGTTTCCGGTGATAATTACTCTTTTATGGAAATAGCGGAAGGCAATCTGACGGCCGTCCTGTCAGACGGGATGGGATCCGGCGAAAAAGCATGCAGGGACAGTGAATTTGTTATTGATTTTATAGAAAAATTCCTGGAGGTAGGGTTCTCAAAGGAAACGGCGGTGCAGATGATTAACGGCTCACTGATTGCGGGAGGCGAGTCACAGAATATGTCTACCCTGGATATCTGCCAGGTTGACCTGTATACCGGGGTGTGTGAGTTCATTAAAATAGGCTCCGCGCCTTCTTATATAAAGCGGGAGAACCTGATCGAGCAGATATCGGCACGGAATCTGCCTTTGGGTGTTTTTTACGAGATGGATATGGAGATCACAAGACGCAGGCTGGTGGACGGGGATTACATTATTATGTTGTCGGACGGGATACTGGATGCCATGTCACAGGGGATCGGTGAAGAAATGCTGCCGGAAATGCTGGGCAGGATCACTTTGAAGAATCCGTCGGAGATAGCGAACTATATTTTGAATTCCTGCCTTGGGCAGAGCAGGGGGAGAGTAAGGGATGATATGACAGTTATGGTTACGGGGATTTGGGAGAATTTGTGATGGTATATTTGACTTTTGGGTAAAAATTGGATAATATGAATAATATGGATAAAGATGGAACGGGTCGGGAAGGATGAACCAAAGAATATTTCGGAAAGTAAAGGAATACATCGGGAAATATCAGATGATAACGCCGGGGGACACTATCGTAGTGGGTGTGTCCGGGGGTGCGGACTCTGTATGTCTGCTGCTGGTATTGTATGAATTGGCGGAGGAAATGCAGCTTCGCCTTATTGGCGTACATGTAAACCACGGAATCCGGAGGGAAGAGGCCGATGCGGATGCTGCTTATGCGGGGCGGCTGTGTGAGGAGAGGGGGATCCCCTTTGTATTGGTGCAGGAGGATGTCAAGGCATATGCCGGCAGGGAGCATTTATCGGAGGAAGAGGCAGGGCGGAAGGTAAGGTATCGGGCATTTGAAGAAGTGCTGTCCGGGTATACGGAGAGGGCGGGAAGCAGGGAGTTATCCGGCAGGGATTCCCCGCGGGGGAAAATTGCAGTGGCGCACAACGCCAATGACCGTGTGGAGACAATGCTCTTTCATCTGTTCAGGGGGACCGGCTTGTCCGGTATGTCCGGCATCAAACCGGTGCGCGGGCATATTATACGTCCGGTTTTATGTCTGGAACGGGGAGAAATAGAGGAATATTTGAGGGAAAGGCAGATACCTTTTTGTATAGACCGGACCAATATGGAGGATACTTATACAAGAAACCGCATCCGCAACCATATCTTTCCATATGTGGAAAAAGAAGTATGCCATAATGCGGTGGGGCATATGTGGGAAACGGCTGATATGCTGGCTGAGACGGCTTCCTACATCCGCAGGCAGGCGAGGGAGGCATATGCAAGGTGTATGGCTGCCGGGGAGGAATGCGGGGAAGGAAGATTGAAACGGCTGGAATTTGACGCAGGAGCTTTGCTGGCAGAGGATCCTTTTATCCGCAGGCAGGTGCTGCTGTTTGGGCTGGAGCAGGTGACAGAGGGAAGGAAAGATATTTCCGCTGTCCATGTGAAAGAAATGGAAAAGCTGTTGGTTAAGGGTGGCAGCAAACAGCTTTCCCTCCCATACGGGCTGGCGGTGCGTAAGGAACCGTTAAAAGGGTACAGCCGTCTTATTTTATATAAGGAAGCGGAAGAAAAGGCAGGGACGGAAAAAAAAGCCGGCATAGAGGCGC
Source organism: uncultured Lachnospiraceae bacterium (assembly GCA_947385425.1). GTDB lineage: Bacteria > Bacillota > Clostridia > Lachnospirales > Lachnospiraceae > Kineothrix. The sequence goes on from CANDKY010000071.1 coordinate 8,709, forward strand.
AGGTGCCGGGAGAGGTGGAGGTGCCGGGACTTGGGAGGGTTGTGCTTACTTTATTGGAAAGCGGGAAAGTGCCGCCGGAAAGCGGACTGGCTGATTTTTTTGGGGGGGAATCGCAATTTATTCCGCAAAAGTCATATACGAAATGGTTTGACTATGATAGAATAACTAAGTCCCTAATGTTCCGCACCAGGGAGAAAGGGGATTATTTTGCGATTCATGGGAATCAGTCGAGAAAGAAACTGAAGGACTATATGATAGATGAGAAGATTCCGAGGAACCGGAGGGAAGAGATTTATGTTTTAGCGGATGGGAGCCATATTTTATGGGTGCCGGGATATCGTATCAGTGAGTATTATAAGATAACGAAGGAGACAAAACATATTTTACAAGTACAGTCAGGAGGAGGACTTTAAATGGCAGAGCGAATCAGGGTAATGTTGACGGAACAGGAAGTAAACGAAAAGATCCGGGAGATCGGCAGGCAGATAAGCAGGGATTATGAAGGCAGGCAGGTACACCTTGTATGTGTGTTAAAAGGCGGCAGCTTCTTTATGTGTGAACTTGCAAAGAGAATAACCGTGCCGGTATCCCTGGATTTTATGTCGGTATCCAGTTATGGAAGCGAGACAAAATCCAGCGGGGTGGTAAGGATTGTGAAAGATCTGGATGAACCCTTGAAAGACAGGGATGTCATAGTGGTGGAGGACATTGTGGACTCCGGGAGGACACTCAGTTATTTAATGGATATGCTTAAGGACAGGGGGCCGAAGAGCCTGCGGCTTTGTACGCTTTTAGATAAGCCGGACCGGAGGGTGGTGGATGTACATGTAGATTATACCGGTTTTCAGATACCGGATGAATTTGTAGTCGGTTATGGCCTGGATTATGACCAGAAGTACCGGAATCTGCCCTATATCGGTGTAGTGGAATTTGATGGATGAGGTGAAAAAATAAATTGAACAATAGTAAAAAGAATTTTAATGCGTATTTTTTTGTGATTCTTGGATTGATGTTTCTCGCCGCATGGATGTTTCGGGGGCTGTCCGGCCAGGAGACGGATTATACGAGGGGCGAGCTGACAAAGAATCTGGAATCGGGCGACGTGATAGAAGCAGTGATTCAGCCCAATAAGGAGACTCCGACAGGCGTAGTCAGGGTATTTTTAAAAAGCGGGGAAGAGAGGACGCTCTATGCTACGGATATCCAGGGGGTGGAAGAGGAACTGCGTTCTTATGGGCTGGATCCCCAGGTACGGGATATTCCGAGGGAGAATTGGTTTATGACGAGCATTTTCCCGATTTTACTTGTGCTTGTGGTCGGTGTTTTCTTCTTTGTCATGATGAATGCACAAAATTCCGGAGGGGGCGGGGGAAGCGCCAAAATGATGAATTTCGGCAAAAGCCGTGCCAGGCTGACGCTGGACAATAAGGTGACATTGCGGGATGTGGCCGGCCTGCAGGAGGAAAAGGATGAACTGGAAGAGATTATCAATTTCTTAAAAGAGCCGGGCAAATTCACAAGGGTAGGCGCCAGGATCCCCAAGGGTGTACTGCTGGAAGGAGCTCCCGGTACGGGTAAAACGCTACTGGCCAAAGCGATTGCGGGAGAGGCGAGCGTGCCGTTTTTCAGTATTTCCGGTTCGGACTTTGTGGAGATGTTTGTCGGTGTCGGTGCATCCAGGGTGCGTGACCTGTTTGCGGATGCGAAGAAACATTCCCCCTGTATTGTATTTATTGACGAGATAGATGCGGTCGCGAGACGGCGCGGTACCGGTATGGGCGGCGGGCATGATGAAAGGGAGCAGACCTTGAACCAGTTACTGGTGGAGATGGATGGTTTTGGGGCAAATGAGGGAATCATTGTCCTGGCGGCGACGAACCGTGTGGATATCCTGGATCCGGCCATTCTCCGCCCTGGACGGTTTGACAGGAAGATCACGGTCAGCCCGCCGGACGTGAGGGGCAGAAGGGAGATTTTGGATGTGCATTCGAAGAATAAACCCCTTTCCGAGGATGTGAACCTGGAACAGATAGCCCAGACTACCGCGGGTTTTACCGGGGCAGACCTGGAGAACCTGATGAACGAGGCGGCTATCCATGCAGCGATGGATAACAGGGCATTTGTAAAGCAGGAGGATATTAAGAAGTCCTTTATTAAAGTCGGGATTGGGACCGAAAAGAAGAGCCGTGTGATTTCCGATAAGGAGAAAAGGATTACGGCATACCATGAAGCAGGCCATGCAATCCTTTTCCATGTACTGCCGGATGTAGGGCCGGTTTATACCGTATCCATCATTCCCACAGGACTGGGCGCGGCAGGATATACTATGCCTCTGCCGGAAAAGGATGAAATGTTTTTGACAAAAGGCAAAATGCTGCAGGAGATTATGGTTTCCCTTGGAGGGCGTATTGCGGAGGAAATCATTTTTGATGATATTACGACAGGGGCATCCAGCGACATAAAAAAGGCTACAAAGACAGCACGCAGGATGGTTACGAGATATGGAATGTCGGACAATATAGGCGTGATCAATTATGACGACGATGACGATGAAGTATTTATCGGGCGTGACCTTGCCCATGCAAAGAGCCACAGTGAACTCATATCCGGTGAAATCGACAAGGAAGTGAAAGAGATTATCAGTGACTGCTATGCAAAGGCGAGGGCAATTATTGCGGAACATGAGGAAGTCCTCCATAAATGTGCGAAATTGCTTTTGGAAAAAGAGAAAATTACCCGGGATGAGTTTGAAGGATTGTTTTCCGGGAATGGTGCAGTGGGGGGAATTTCTTTAAATAAAGTTTGATTTGTGCAAAATGCATAAAAAGATGGTGTTGAATTTGTAATATTTGTGAATCGTTGGTATTTACGCCAGAGGTATGGTATGCTATTATACTATTTGTAACCCCCCAATACATTATATAGTTTTTTGCTATACCCCATAAGAAAGAAATACCTTCTCTAAAAAAGACAGCAGTTATGCGGCTGTCTTTTTTACTGTCCTTATGGGGTGAACTGTAACCAGAAGCCGCATAAAATAATTTCCCAAGGGTAATGCTTGAATATCTGTAGTTCATAGTATAAAATGGTACATAGAAAATATAGGGAGAGAAGTGCATGGAGACGAATAGATTTCTTGAAATGGGAGAGGAGCGGCAGCATTATATTTCGGCAATGCGGCCTGTTTTTGACAAGAGGGCGTTATTCAGCGATTTGACGGGGGATTATGTGGTTCCGCCGGAACCGAGTGTGTATGGCAGGGTCACGGTGAAATTCCGTACGAAAAAGGAGAACGTAGACAGGGTATATTTTGTCTGCGGCAATGAAAAACATTTGATGTTAAAGACGGAATCGGATGATCTGTTTGATTATTATTCTCATTCGGTACAGTTGGAAAATCAGGAAATCAGTTACTTTTTTGAGATACAGGCGGGGAAGATTGTTTGTTATTATAACTTAAGGGGCGTGAAGAAGGAGGTTGACAGCCATTATAATTTTCGTCTGATCCCTGGATTCAGGACGCCGGAATGGTCCAAAGGGGCGGTTATGTATCAGATTTATGTAGACCGTTTTTGCAACGGTGATCCGTCTAACAGTGTACTGACGGATGAGTACAGGTATATCGGGGAAAATACGGTGAAGGTGGAGGATTGGGAGAAGTATCCGGCAGCTATGGGGGTACGTGAATTTTACGGCGGGGATCTGCAGGGTGTATTGGATAAAATGGATTATCTGCAGGATCTTGGGATAGATGTGATTTATTTTAACCCTCTGTTTGTCTCGCCCTCCAACCATAAGTACGATATACAGGATTATGACTATATTGATCCCCATATAGGGAAAATCGTGGCGGACGAGGGGGAGCTGCTCTACGGGGGGCAGGAAAACAGGTTTGCTTCCAGGTATATTTGCCGTGTGACGAATAAGGCAAACCTGGAAGCAAGCAATGAGCTGTTTGCCCGGGTGGTTTCGGAAGCCCACAGAAGGGGAATGAAAGTGATTCTTGACGGGGTTTTCAACCATTGCGGTTCCTTTAATAAATGGATGGACAGGGAAAGGATTTATGAGAAGGAAGAGGGATACGAAAAGGGCGCGTATGTGGACAGGGAAAGCCCTTACCGCAGTTTCTTTTCTTTTCATGATCAGAATGCATGGCCATACAACGGCTCCTATGACGGGTGGTGGGGGCATGATACGCTGCCGAAACTAAATTATGAGGGTTCCAGGGAGTTATTTGAGTACGTGATGAATATTGCCCGGAAGTGGGTTTCCCCTCCTTATAATGCGGATGGGTGGCGGTTGGATGTGGCAGCGGATCTGGGGCATTCGCCGGAGTACAATCATTACTTTTGGAAGGAATTTTATAAAACAGTGAAACAGGCGAATCCCAATGCGGTGATCCTGGCAGAGCACTATGGAAATCCGCGGGACTGGCTGCATGGAGATCAGTGGGATTCGATTATGAATTATGATGCTTTTATGGAGCCCGTGACGTGGTTTTTGACGGGTATGCAGAAGCACAGTGACGATTTCCGGCAGGATATGCTGGGGAATGCGGATAGTTTCTGGGGGGCGATGGCATATAATATGGCCAATATGACAATGCCTTCTTTGTATATGGCAATGAATGAACTGTCCAACCATGACCATTCCCGTTTTCTCACGCGGACGAACCATGTGGTGGGAAGGACGAATTCCCTTGGGCCGCAGATGGCGGATTATAATGTAAATAAGGCTGTTATGAGGGAGGCCGTACTTATTCAGATGACATGGCCGGGAGCCCCGACGATCTATTACGGGGATGAAGCAGGGGTGACAGGGTTTACGGATCCGGATAACAGAAGGACTTATCCGTGGGGGAAGGAAGATAAGGAGCTGATTGAGTTCCACAGGCAGATGATAGCCATCCATAAGGAAAACAGGGAGTTCCTTACCGGGTCATTGAAATATATGGAGTCCGATTATAATGTGATAGGATACGGGCGGTTTAACAGGCAGGAGCAGTCATTGGTTTTAGTGAATAACAATGACCATGAGGTAACGAAAGAGATACGTGTATGGCATCTTGGTACGCCGAAGGAAGGAGCAATGAGGCAGCTTATGCTGACTACTGCGGACGGATTTACAACAGAAAGAAAAGAATATCCGATTATTAAGGGGCGGGTAAGGATCGTTCTGCCGCCCAGTTCGGGGATAATATTGAAACATCGCAAGAAAAGAGAAAAGAATTTCCTGCAATTCAGATAGTTACGGCATGATTTGGGAGAAGACGAAGATGAAGTTTAATTTTAAACAGGATGCGAAGAGAGTGGTTGTAATATGTATTGCGGCAGTTCTTATGGCAGTCAATATTAAATCTTTTGTAAGGACCGGCGGGTTATATCCGGGCGGTGCGACGGGAATAACGATCTTGCTTCAGACAATTTTCGAGCGTTTTTTTGATATAATAGTTCCTTATTCAGTGATAAACCTGTTGTTGAACGCGGTGCCGGTATATATAGGGTTCCGTTTTATCGGTAAGAAATTCACTTTGTTATCATGCCTGATGATTGTCCTGACCAGTTTCCTGACGGATATTATCCCGGCGCAGGTGATTACTTATGATATTTTGCTGATCAGTATTTTCGGAGGGATTATCAATGGGCTTGCCATCAGTATGTGTCTGATGGTAAGCGCTACTTCCGGCGGGACGGATTTTATTTCCATCTATCTTTCGGAAAAGAAAGGGATAGATGCATGGAATATGATATTGGGGCTGAATATTGTTATCCTGTCGATAGCCGGTTTGTTATTCGGTTGGGATAAGGCTTTGTATTCCATTATATTCCAGTATGCTTCTACTCAGATTCTGCATATTTTGTATAAAAGATATCAGAAACAGACATTCTTTATTGTCACGGATAAACCGGCGGAGATATGTGATGCGATATATACTGTGAGCAATCATGGGGCTACGATTTTGGAGGGGAAGGGTTCTTACGAGCATTGTGAGAGGAATGTGGTTTATTCCGTGGTATCGAGGGAGGAAGCGAAGAAAGTGGTGAGAGCGGTCAGGAGGACAGATGGGAATGCATTTGTCAATCAATTGAAAACAGATGAACTCTCAGGGCATTTTTACCGGAAGCCTACGGACTAGAGCGTGTTTGAAAAATGCTTTCTGCCAGATGTGCGTCACAATTTGTGGGAGATTAAAAGCAATTATGCTTTGCCAAATGAAGGGCGCATAGTGGGCTATGTAACCTGAATTTGGTAGACCAAGTGGTCAAGACTAATTTAGTCTTAATATCACGCAAAGTGGTGAAGCGGTTATACCGCGTGCAGATGGCAGGAATGATTTTTCAAACACGCTCTAGTACCCCGTTTTCTTAATCCTCGTATACAAAGTGCTTGATATTTGTATCAGTGCAAGGCGGAGGAAGGAAGCGATGCGGCGGACACGCCTGCTGACGGTGCTATGTGCCGGGGCGCTATGTCGCCCTTTTTTGCGAGATAGTTTTCAGTTCGCAAATGGCATCCTCGAAGGGCATAACGTGGAGGCCCTGGTAGGACAGGAGAAGAGTGTCTACAGGAGCCTGTGCCAGCATGTCCTTCGCGGAGTCTTCCGGCCAGGTCAGATTCCAGCATTCATATAAGTAGCCGATCCATGACATAATGTCTTCCGGATAGGTTTTCCCCTTCCGGATAGGTGTCTCCGCTTCCAGTGTCTCAAGGATGTAGGAAGAGCCGCGCCACATTTCGGTGTATTCTTTGTGATACAGATAATCTGCTGTCTGTGAATTCATAAGTTTTTCTATAAAATCTTTTGAATCATATCCTTTTTTTACGGACTGGACAAATAAGTCGGCAGACATTTCACAGTATCCAATATTTGTATCGTTTAATTTCATGGTTGGTTCCACTCCTCAATGATTTCGTCAAAGAACTTTATATTCTGTGCGCGCCTGTACTTCGTTTGTATCTGGTTTAACAGCCCCTGCATCCGGGTAATCCGGTTTGTGTTTTCCGCAATGATTGATTTTTTTTCTTTTTCCGAAAGGGTGGTGCTTTTGGTTATACGTATGTATCGGCCTGTGCAGGATTTTGCTGTTTTCAGAACGTACTGCCTGCCCAGCCGGACATGCTGCAGTGCCTCAATCAGCCCCCGATCGCACAGGATACCGTCATAAAAGCGGTTGAGTGCCTGGGTCATTTTATCGTCGGCAATCAGCCCGATAATGACATCATAGGATGTATTGTATGTCTGATATTTTTTCTGCAGATCCGGATACCCGGCAAAGTCGATGATTTGCCTGTTATATGCGATGTATAAAGCCCAGTCGATTTGGCTTTCATAGTTGCTGGTAAATTCTTTCTGCCTTAACCCTTCGAAATCGCATTCCAGTTCATAAAACATGTGATTGGGATAGGGTGCGATTAGCCCTTTGGGCTGTTCCGGTTTATCGCCCATATAAAAACCATTGCCAAAGTCGCAGGCAGTCCTGCCGGCATCCGGTTTTATAGCGCCCTGTATTCCGTTTTTTGAGCCATGATATAGGATCATATATTTTCCACCTTTGGTTTAGCCATAATTATTATTATAATTATAATGCTAAAAGCGGATTTATACAAACGAAACTTTATGAAATTTTAAAACTTATCTGAAATTTTATGTTTTGCAGAAAATAGTTGCACAGAGCGGCAGAAGCGAAAAAAAAGGGTAGCAAATATAATGAAAGATTGGTAAGATAGAAAATGTAGTTATTCTATAGTTAACGGTGTCAGGATCGCTTTCGGCGCTGCAAAAGTTTTCGTATATGGCTTGGCAGGAGACGGAAGCAGAAATTTGTCATATTGTTTACTATACCACATAATTCGGGCAGGAGAAAGCAGATGGCTGTGAGATCAGAGGAAAAGGCAGTGTGTGACAGTGATTTGTACCATATGGACCAGGCGGTAAGTCTGGCCGGGAAGGTGATGCGCCTGGCGCGGGATAACATTATCGTAAATATGCGTTTTTTGGATGTTGCATTATCAAGGCTCAAGCCGGAGGCGAAGGCAGGTTTAGGGGGAGCAGCGGCGGACGGAGGGCGGCTGTATTACGATCCGGTCTGGCTGCTGAAAAGTTATAAAGAGGAAGAGGGGTATCCGGTAAGGCTGTATCTTCATGCGTTGTTCCATTTTATATTTTACCATGGAACCGCATATGGGGAGAAGGAACAGGATCTGTGGGATCTGGCGGCGGATGCGGCGGTGGAAAATGTGATATTGGAATTAAACCTGCATATGGCCGTGTTGGAGACAGACGCGGAAGCACGGAATAAATTGTATTATCTGAAAGAGGATGCCGGCGTCCTGACAGCGGAGAGGATTTACCGGTATCTGAAACATAATCCGCCAACAGACAGGGAGCGGGCGCAGTGGCATCGGCTGTTTTACCGGGATGCCCATAGGTATTGGCAGGAACAGGAGCAGTTTGCCGTTACGCAGGGGCAGTGGAAAAAAATCAGTGAAAGAATTAAAGCGGATTTAAAATCTTTCTCCAGGGATAAAAATAATTCGGAAAGCCTGGAAAAAAATCTGGCGGAAGCGACCAGGGACAGGTATAATTATACGCAGATTCTGCAGAAATTCACTGTAATGGGAGAAGATGTGCAGGTGAATGACGATGAATTTGATTATATTTATTATACTTACGGCCTTACAGAGTATGGGAATATGCCGCTGGTGGAGCCGCTGGAATATAAAGATATAAAAAAAGTGAAGGAATTTGTTATTGCGATTGATACTTCCGCATCGTGCAGGGGAGAGATCGTAAGGGAATTTGTGAGGAAAACATATTCCATCTTAAAAGGGACGGAAAATTTTTTCCGGAAAATAAATGTGCATATTATTCAATGCGACAGTGATGTGCAAAGCGATACAAAGATTACCGGGGAAGAAGATTTTGAAGCATTTATGAAAGAAGGAAAACTGAAAGGGTTCGGTTCAACCGATTTCAGGCCGGTGTTTGAATATGTGGATAAGCTGGCGGCGGAAGGGGAATTTGAGAATCTGAAAGGGATTATTTATTTTACGGACGGTTATGGGATATATCCGTCGCGGATGCCGTCTTATGATACTATTTTCGTATTCCTGGATGAAAATGAGCAAAGACCGGAGCTGCCTCCATGGGCTATTGGGATTGTACTGCAGGAAGAGGATATCATATAGGGAATCATATAAAAAGGACAGGGCACGGAAGGAAGGATAGAGATGAATATAAAGCAGGCAAAGGAATATATCAGGGATACAGTGGATCTTTATTTAAAGAAAGACCGCTTCGGGGAGTACAGGATTCCGGTGGTGCGCCAGAGGCCTGTCTTTTTGCTGGGGGCGCCGGGAGTAGGGAAAACCGCGATTATGGAGCAGATTGCGCAGGAACTGGGGATTGCCCTTGTTTCCTATTCTATGACGCATCATACGCGGCAGTCGGCTTTAGGGCTTCCTTTTATTGCGGAAAAAGAGTATGAGGGTCTGCGGTATAAGGTATCGGAATATACCATGAGCGAAATCATTGCATCCATATATGATGTGATGAACGAAAGCGGCATCAAAGAGGGGATTTTATTTTTGGATGAAATTAACTGTGTCTCGGAAACATTGGCCCCGTCAATGCTGCAGTTTTTACAGTATAAAGTTTTTGGCAGGCACAGGGTGCCGGAAGGATGGGTTATCGTGACAGCGGGAAATCCGCCGGAGTATAATAAATCGGTGAGGGAATTTGACGTGGTGACAATGGACCGTCTGAAAGTTTTGGAGGTGGAAGCGGATTATGAAGTATGGAAAGAATATGCGGGAAATCAGGGGATCCACAATGTAATTACCAGTTATTTGGAATTAAAAAAGGATCATTTTTATAAAATCGAGACGACCGTGAAGGGGCGTTCTTATGTGACCGCCAGAGGATGGGAGGATTTGTCGCAGATTCTTTGTCTGTATGAGGAAGAGGGGCTGCAGGCGGATGAAACGCTAATCGGGCAGTATTTGAGGAACGAACGGATCGTAAAAGAATTCAGCGCCTATTATGATTTATATAATAAATATAAGAGGAACTATCATATAGAGGAGATATTGGACGGGGCTGTACCGGAAGAGGTTTATGCGAGGGCGAAAGCCGCTTCTTTTGATGAAAGGTTGTCACTGCTCAGTATGCTGATGGATAAGATACTGGGAGAGATCAGGAAACGGACGGAGACGGCGGATTACCTGAATGGCCTGGTTGCGCCGCTAAAAGGGCTGCGGGACCTGGCGGAGAAAGAAACGGGTATGGCAGCAATTACAGGACGGATAGAACAACTGGCGGAGGCGGGAAAGAAAAAGATGGATTCTTTGCGTAAGGCCAATGCCCTCTCGGACAGCGACAGGCAAAAGCACAGGAGGGTGATTGCTTTTCTGGAACAGGCAGGGAAAGAATTGTATACAGGGGATGCAGATACGGCGGGGGAGGCTTTTGCCTGTATAAAGAGAAAATTTGAGGCAGAAGTTTCCGGTATGAAAGCAGAAACGCAAAGGACAAAGGAGCGGCTGCATGGGCTGTTTGATTTTGTGGAGAAGGCTTTTGACGAAGGGAATGAGATGCTGATATTGGTGACAGAGCTTACGGTGAATACGGCAGGGGCGCGTTTTATTGCTATGTTTGGCTGTGCGGACTATGAGAAGCATAACGAAGCGCTGCGGTTGTCTGAAAGGCATGAAGATTTGATGCATGAGATAGAGAAGCTGGAACTGTAGGGATTTTTTGGGGGAATTGTGCAGGATATGTGCCGCGCAGCGTTAGGGTATCCGCTATTTTCAAACATGCTCTAGTACAGACGGCGGCCATACATGCAAAACAGATTTACCGGATTATGCCGGTGGGAAAGAACGTATTATGGTTGGAGTATGGGATATGGAGAGACGGAAAGGAATATGGGAAACCGCACAGGGGTCTGTTGGTTATAACGTGGAGGAGGGGGAATGGATAAGGATAACCGATTACAGCGGGACAGATACCGAGGTGCGGATACCTGAGGAGATAGAGGGGCTTCCGGTCAGGATCATTGCGAAGAAAACTTTTTTAAGCCGGAAACAGCTCCGGAAAGCAGTGCTGCCTGTAACAATAGAGGAAATCGGCGATTGGGCATTTGCCTATTGTACGAATCTGGAGAGTGTGTGGCTTCCGAAGAAGAAGATGAAGCTGGGAAGCCGGATTGTTATGGAGTGTCCGAATGTGAGATGGATCTATGCTTACGGGACGGAACCGGGCAGGGGTGATGCCGGGGGAAAGCAGGCAGGCGGGAAAGACAGGGACAGTCAGTGTGCGGCGCTGTTGGCCGCCGGTGCGGGGATGCTGGATACAGAGTACCTGATGGATCCGGCGGAAGCCGGTTCCGAAAGCTGGATACGGAAATGGGATGCCAGGATGAATGCAGTGATGGCGGAGGAGGACAGCGAAGGATATACGAAAATGATACTTTGCGGGGAAGAGGATTACGGCAGCAGCCTGGAAGAATTTGTGAAGAACAAAAGGAAAGGGAAAGTGCGGTTAGCCTTGCTGCGCCTGATGAACCCGATTGGTTTGCAGAAAGATACGGAAGACAGGTTAAGGGAGTATTTGGTATCCCACACGAAGGGATGCGATACCGAGGAAAGCTGGGAGGTAGTTTTAAAGGAGTATGGCCATAAGAAGGAATATTATGGGAAGTTTGCGGAGATTGGCTGTGTAACAGAGGCAAACTTCGATGCAATGCTGGTGGATATGCCGTCGGAATATGCGGAGATGAAAGCTTTTTTGATACGCTATAAGGCGGAGCAGATGGAGAGCCGGGACTTTTTTGACGGGTTGTCGCTGTAGAGCATGTACGAAAAATGCTTTCCGGCAGATGCGCACCACAATTTGTGGGAGATTAAAAGCAAGTTTGTTTTGCCAAATGAAGGGCGCATAGCGGGCTGTGCAACCTGGATTTGGCAGACTAAATGGTCAGGACTAAATGGTCTGGACTAATTGGTCTTAATATCGCGCAAAGCGGTGAAGCGGTTACACCGCGTGCAGGAGGCCGGAGATGTAACATTTTGCCGGGATTTGAGGAAGGGAAGCAAGGGAGGCAGTATTGTGGCGGATGAATATTTGATAGAGGAAATTTTGAGGCATTTGGATGGGGAGACTCAGATGGGAGTAGTCAGGATGAGCGTGGAAATGGATGAAACCAGTGAGAAAAGGGCAGAGGTTTCCCATAAGTGCTGTAATATGTATGGCAGGCCGGCGAATGAGACGGTAGGGTTATTGGACTGTTATACGGATTTAAATGCGGGCAGGCCGGATAATGAGTAGAAAGAACAACGTGGCAGTCAGGAAAAATGATAAAGAGGATGATAAGGATGCAGACAGATATCGAGAAGATAAAAGCGATAGTTGTGGAGGCCGGAAAGCTATTTGAAAACAGGGAAGCGGCGGGGCATACCAGGATAAAAGGTACGGCGGATTATGTAACGGAAGTGGATTTTGCCGTGCAAAGTATGATTTGCGGAAAATTGCAGGAAATATATCCCCAGGTGCAGTTTATGGGAGAAGAAAAGAGTAATGATGAGATAGACAGGAGCGGGATGGTGTGGGTGCTGGATCCGGTGGACGGCACTACGAACCTGATCCATGACTATAGAAACAGCGCAATTTCCCTGGCCTTAATGGAGCGGCAGAGAATTGTAATGGGTATAGTATACAATCCGTATAACAGGGAATTATTCTGGGCCAGGGAAGGGGGCGGGGCTTACCTGAACGGGCAGGCAATCCATGTAAGCAATGCGGAGAAAATGGCGGAAAGCCTGATTTCCATAGGTACATCTCCGTATTATAAAGAAATGGCTGCGGAAAACTTTCCGGTATTCCAGTCGATATTTATGGATTGCCAGGACATCAGGCGGACAGGTTCGGCAGCGTTGGATCTGGCAAATGTTGCCTGCGGGAGGATTGACGGATATTTTGAACGCGGTCTGAAATTGTGGGATTTTGCGGCGGGCATGCTTCTCGTGCGTGAGGCGGGCGGATTGGTTCTGGATTATCAGGGCATGGAGGCAGGGACGGAGTATATGTCGGATATTGCGGCGGGGAATGCCGGGATTCCGCGGGTGTTAACAGAGAGATATCTTGGGCTGCTTAAACGAGAGTAATAAAATTGCTAAAATAAATAAAAAAATGTTGACAAAGAGATATATAACGATTATAATATATTTTGGTTGAAGGAAGTAAATGAGGATGTGATTGATTTACTTATGCGCGAGTGGCTCAGTTGGTGGAGCACGACCTTGCCAAGGTCGGGGTCGCGG
>CANDKY010000072.1 GCA_947385425.1 uncultured Lachnospiraceae bacterium
AATCAAGGGGTTACGTCATTTTACATTTCTTTAAGTGTTAAAGACGGGATTATACGCAAATCATTATATTTGTCAAGATGTGACAAAAGAATATCTATACATATACACTTTTATCGGCACAACAAATAAAAAGCTATGCCCATGCCGGCCATCACACACTGCCAAGAACAGCGTGGATTGCCGGCACGCGCATAGCGCAGGCTGATAAACCTATTCCCAAAATCATTCCATCTCCGGTGAAATCACATATTTCCCCTTGGCGCGTGCTGCCGGGTCGCTCAATATCTCTTCCAGTTTCCCAAGACCGTATACCCCATAAATCATGCTTGCCACATCCAACCGGCCGGAATCGATTAAATCCAATGCCCGTTTCTGCGTATAAGGGTTAATATAGGATGCTTTCAGTTCCAGTTCCTTCTGGAAAATTTCAAAAGGCTTTACGGCAATCGTTTCATCCGGCTTCGTCAGCCCGAACATCATCACCACCGCTTTGTTACCGGCTATGTCTATGGCCTGCTCTATCGTTGACGGACGCCCCACGCATTCAATCACCGTATTCACCCACGTCAGTCCGGCCTTTTTCAGCCCCTCTTTCACATCCTCATGCAAAGGATCCAGGCATACATCCGCCCCGAGTTTCATCGCCACTTCACGTTTTTCCGCTACCGGCTCCAAAAGGGCAACCCTTGCCGCGCCTTCCAGCTTAGCAAGCTGCAGCATCAAAAGGCCGATCATACCGCCCCCGATCACCACTACCTGGAACCCCGGCCGGATCCCGCACATATCAATCCCATGCAGACAGCATGCCACCGGCTCCGTCATAGCGCCCTGCTCAAAAGAAGTATTCTCACCTAATTTATACACCTGCCTCTCATTCACCGCGCAAAATTCCGCAAAGCCGCCGTTCACCGTCGTCCCATACCCGACCATATGCTCACAGTAATGCGCAACCCCGTTCCTGCACGGCTCGCAGGCCCCGCAGTAACAGTTCGGATCCACACATACCCTGTCGCCAATCCTGCAGGCTGTCACTTCCGCACCTACCTCCTTCACAATACCGGAAAACTCATGCCCCAGTATCGTCGGCGGCGTCACTTCCGCTGCACCCTTATCCCCTTCATAAATATGTACATCCGTCCCGCACACACCGCATGCCTTTACCTGGATCAATACATCCTTCGGCCCTACCGCAGGCATCTCATGCTCTTCCACCCTCAAATCATGTTTCCCGTAAAATACTGCACTCTTCATCCTTCTCCTCCTTTGGGATCTCCCTTCCCTGAACTATAGTAAACGACACAACAAATTATAAAAACCAATCCTTACGTTCCTTAAAATATTATACTCAAATTTACGCCGAAAATCAACGGCCTGCATTGTAAATGCGGCGTCCGATCCGGATCAATACGTTCTTAATTCTTGCATTTTGATAGCAGATATGCTATCATCTATATGAATAATTAAAATTTACGTTTATTACTCACCGGAATAGAATGCAAATCCTACGGAGAACATAAATTAATGTACACAGTTACGTTTTATGAAACTGCAGACGGAAAGTCTGAACTCTGGGATTATCTTGAAGAACTGCGCGTAAAAGCCGCTTCCTGCAAAGACTCCCATATTCAATATAAGCAAATCAGCTTATATATACAATTGCTTCAGGATAACGGCACCCACCTGAATGAAAATATTACCAAGCATCTTGGCGACGGCATTTGGGAACTGCGCCCAGGCAACAATCGCGTATTCTATTTCTTTTATGAAAATAAAACTTTTGTACTGCTTCACCAATTCCGCAAAAAATCGCAAAAAACGCCATTACGGGAAATAAAAAAAGCAAAAGCCGAACGCGCCGATTATCTTTCCAGAAAGGAGGCTGGCAAATTATGAAAACCTGGAATGATTATAAAGAACATGTCAAGGCCATAGACCCGGCAATTGCCAAAGATATCGATGAAGCCGAAAAAATTTCAGCAATCGTCAGTGCTATGGTAAAACAGCGCACTGCCATGGGACTCAGCCAACGTGATCTTGCTGCAATGTGCGGGATTCCCCAATCTTCTGTTGCTCGGATTGAATCCTGTAAAACAACACCCAATCTCAGTACCTTGCTTAACATTTTCCAGCATCTGGGATTACAATTGACCGTAACTTCGTCAACGCCAAACTCCGTCTAATCCGCCAACCCATTCCTTTTCAGCCTGGCATGGATCGCGCCGCTTGTCCTGCCGTGCGCTTTTGCGATTTCCGAAACCTTCATCCCTGCCTTAAACTCTTCCTCCAGGGCACTGTCTTCTTCCTCCGTCCAGGCAGTGCCCACATTCTTCCTGTCCTCCCCGGGTGCAGCCGTGCCCTCCCCCTCTGCGCCTTCCTCCCTCGCCCCGGTGAAATATTCCACTGCCATTCTCTGGACAGCCTCCGGATACAGCAAAAGCTGGTATTCCACCCCGGCCTGGCTGACTTTGTCCACCGCCTTTATTCCCATTTCTGTCCCGCGCTGTGTCGGGACTTTCCGGTATATGCCTCCCTCTTCCTCTTCCGCGGCCAGCCCCTGTCCCGCCAGGAAATCCCATATAAGGGCAACCGTAACCTTTTTCACATTTTCCACACTGCAGATGCTGTTCAGCCTTTCCTTTATCTCGCTTATATAACAGTAATCCGTATATTCAAAACGTCCTGCGTCTTCCGGAGTAAGGTAAAAAAGGCCCTTTTTCCCCCGGCCTCCCCGCCGTTTCCCGGATGCTCCCCCTGCTTGGCCCCTGCCGGCATCCCATCCGCCCCCGGTTCCGTTTCTAAATCCGCTTCCACATGCATTACGGCATCCGGATTTTCGTCCATAAATTCCGCAATCCCATCAATAAACCGCTGCCCGTATTTATCAAATTTATTCTCGCCCACGCCGGACACCGCAAGCATCCCCTGCCTGTCACTGGGAACCTTGACGCACATGTCAATCAATGTCCTGTCACTGAAAATAATGTACGGCGGCATCGCTTCTTCCCTTGCAATCGCCAGGCGCAGTTCACGGAGTTTTTCAAACAGCATATACCCGGCTCTCGTAAGGGAATCCGTGCTTTTTTCCCTGCTTCCGGCTTTGTCCCGGCCTGCCCCATCCGCTTTTTCTTCCGCTTTCCGAACAACGACCCGGGCGTTTTCTTCCTTTAACCCGCTGATATCCCCCATCCGCAGGACACTGTACTCCCCCTCCGTCCGTATCACATACCCTTCATTTACCATCCGATCAATCAGCAGGCGCAGATCCGTTTCGCTCCTGTCGGTTAATATTCCGTATGACTTATAAGCCGACGCGCCGATCTCCCTTAACCTGGCACGCTTCGCGCCAAGCAGTATGCCGATCACAATATTCAGCCCATACCTCCCCTTTGTCTCGGCTAAACAGTTGATCACCCATTTCGCCTCAAAGGTCATATCCTGCTCAAAATATTCACGCTGGCAGTTCCCGCAGTTATCGCACGGTGCATCCGTTTTCTCCCCGAAATAACCGAGAATATAATTGCGCAGGCACGCCGTTGTCTTGCAGTACCCTTCCATCACCGCCAGCCTGTGGAGATCCCTTTGCCGGATCAGCTCCGTATCCTCCGTGCCGGCGCCGTTTCCCCCTTTCTTTTCCATAAGGAATTTATTGATCACCACATCCTGTGCCGAAAACAATAAAATACACTGTGCATTCCCGCCGTCACGGCCCGCACGCCCGGCCTCCTGGTAATAATTTTCCATGCTCTGGGGCATATTATAGTGGATTACATACCTCACATTGGATTTGTCAATCCCCATGCCGAATGCATTGGTAGCAACCACAACCTGCGCCCTGTCATAAATGAAATCATCCTGGCTCTCTTTACGCGCTTTATTATCCATCCCTGCATGGTAGCGTACCACAGACACCCCGTGCGCAGACAGCGTCCCATACAGCGTGTCCACGTTTTTGCGCGTCGCACAGTAAATGATCCCGCTTTCCTCCTTATGCCCTTCTACATAGCCAACCACAAAATTATCCTTTTGTTTCCCGGAAACATGCTCCACGCTGTAATACAGGTTTTCCCTGTCAAACCCGGTCACGGCAACCCGCGGGTTATGCAGTTTTAAGATACACTCAATGTCTGTTTTTACCTCTTTCGTGGCCGTTGCGGTGAAAGCGCTCACCACCGGTTTCTCCGGAAGGCTGTCTATAAAATCCACAATCTTCAGATAACTCGGCCTGAAATCCTGCCCCCACTGTGATATACAATGGGCCTCATCGACCGTAACCATCGAAATCGTCCCTTTTTGCGCAAACCGCACAAACTCGGCATTATCCAGCCGTTCGGGAGCCACATAGATAATCTTGTATTCCCCCTCCAGCGCCAGACGCAGTGCCTTTGCTATCTGTGCCTCCGTCAGCGACGAATTAATAAAGGCCGCACGTACCCCGGCGTCATTTAAGGATTTCACCTGATCCTGCATCAGCGAAATCAGCGGCGAAACCACAAGTGTAATTCCCGGAAGCAGCAGGGCCGGCACCTGATAACACAGGGACTTCCCTGCACCCGTAGGCATGATGGCCAATGCGTCCTCCCCTGCAAGAATAGAATAAATAATTTCTTCCTGGCCTTTCCGGAAAGAATCATATCCAAAATATGTTTTTAAAACTTCCTTAGCGTTCATTTTTATACCCCCGCATATCGCAGGCCCCGCCTGCGGTACTGCACCAATAATTCCCTATACCCATTCCGCCCTCCTGTCAGGCAAAAATGATGTCTCCCTATGGTTTGTGTAATTTAACCCCTGCACATTTACCGGCACTGCCCCTTCGGATACCGGAAAACAGCAGTGCCCGCTCTTTATAATATACCTGCTTCTTTGCCCTTTGTACAGCCGGGAAAATTAATACTGTAAAAATTATGCATAAAAAAGGTATGAAAAACCCCTTGATCTTTCTGAATATATATGGTATAAAAAATTCATAAAACCTTTTCAGGAGTGGATTTTTCAAGATAATTCTTTTTTCGCCACGCAATTACTTCGGTAATTGGGTGGTTTTTTTATGCGCACGGGCATTTTTCAAACACGCTCTAGAAAATAAGGACAGAAACAGGAGGAAAAAATATGGATCAGACATTTATGAAAGAGAAAAAAATACTGCCGTTGGTTTTATCCATGGCTCTTCCCATGGTCATCTCCATGGCTGTCAATTCACTGTACAATATCATAGACAGTTATTTCGTCGCCAGGGTAAGCGAGGATGCCATGACGGCACTGGCCCTTGTCTTCCCTGTACAAAACATGATCAATGCCATTGCCATCGGTTTCGGCATCGGCATGAATGCAGGCATTGCCTTTTACCTGGGCGCCAATGAACAGGAGCGGGCAGAGCGGGCGGCCACACAGGGCGTATTTTTAAGTTTCCTGCATGGCCTGTTCCTGATGGTTATTTGTATTGCGGGAATGCCCCTGTTCCTGAAAATATTTTCCGCCAGCCGGGAACTGACGGAGCTGGCGCTGGCCTATACAAACCGGGCATTCCTTTTTGCCCCCGTCATTACATCCGGACTGGCGTTTGAGAAAATTTTCCAGTCGATGGGAAAAATGAAAGCCACAATGTTCTGCATGATGTGCGGCTGTATCGCAAACATTATTTTAGATCCCCTGATGATTTTCGGGATCGGATTTTTCCCTGCCATGGGTATCGCGGGGGCGGCTTATGCCACGGGAATCGGGCAATGCATTACCCTGGCTTCCTACCTGCTGCTTTATGCCCTGCGCCGCCCTCCCGTAAAAATCAGCCTGGAATCCATACGCCCGGACAGCACCGTCATCAAACGGATGTATTCCGTAGGCATCTCCGCCACCCTTAACCTGGCGCTGCCCTCACTGCAGATTTCCATTTTAAACGGGCTGCTGGCCGCCTTCTCGGAAAAATATGTCCTTGTCCTCGGCGTATATTATAAGCTCCAGACATTCATATATCTTTCCGCCAACGGGATTATCCAGGGCATCCGGCCGTTAATGAGTTATAATTTCGGAGCAGGCGAACACGGACGTGTGAAGAAAATCTTCCATACCTCCCTTGCGATGAACATGGGCATTATGCTGCTTGGAACAGTTTTATCCTGGATCATCCCCGAAAACCTGATCGGATTATTCACGGACAATCCCGAAACGATAACCATAGGAGTGGCCGCGTTACATATCATCAGCCTGGGCTTTGTTATATCCGCGGTTTCCATCACCTGCTCCGGCGCTTTAGAAGGGCTTGGCAAAGGATATCAGTCGCTGTTCATCTCCCTGCTGCGGTATGTGGCCGTTATCCTTCCTGCCTCTTATTTCTTCAGCAGATTTGCCGGGGCTGACGGCATATGGGCGGCTTTCTGTTTTACGGAATTTGTATCCGCACTTTTTTCCTTCCTTATTTACAGGAAAGAAACAGCGCCCGTCACGGCGTCTCTGGATACGCCGTGACGGGCATATGCCTCCGATAATAAGGAACTGCAGATATTGGTATACTACTTCATCGTATCACTGTGATTCAATACCAATGTACTGTATAGGAACAATACATCACAGCCCTCAAAATCGATAAACCGACCCAGGGAATCCGGATGGATATACCGGATATCCACCAGCGTAATCCGGGAATACCCGCTAATCAGCAGCGGCGCAAGGCTCGACCCAAAGGAATCCCGGAACAGCACCAGCCTCTTGCCCGCCGGTGCTTCCGGATTATCTATCGTAATCAGTGAAACAGGGCCGGACAGGAACATTTCATAAGGATCGCGTCCCTGCGCGCGTTCCATGTCATATACCGGGATTTCTTTTCCGTTCTGCCAGTCATACACCGAACAGTTGTCCATATCCTCCCCTGTCATATACTGCAGGGTATCCGGCGCCAGGGGCAGGGCCGCCTGCCCATAATATACGCCATAAAAATCCCTCTCCAGCGTATGGATCCGGTAATCCTGCGAAAGCTCCGCCCCCATAGACTGCGCCAGCCGGTTTGCCACATCCGCGATTCTTTCCTGCCGCCAGTGCGTATCCGTCCTGTAATAATCATCCCGTTCCAGCAAATCCGAGATACCGATATACTCCGCAAAATCAGCCTCCCCGGCCATCCGGCTTTCCAAAGCGGCATAATCCATGAAAAGACGGCCGCTCCCCGCTGCCAGGAAACAATTTTTATCCGGTATCACGGAAAGAAATACCCTGTTCCCGTCATTCAAATATTTCCCGCAGATATAACGGAACCGCTCCGCCGCGCGTTTTAAAGAGGCCGTATCCAGCGGATATTCCAATGCGGAAATAAAACCGTCCGCCACATAAACCCCATTGTTATCCTTCTTTAAAAAAACCCCTCCTGCCGCCAAGGCTTTTGCCGTCCTGAACCTATCCCGGAAAGGGAACGCATCCACCGCATATTCCTCAAAATCAGACATAAAACGCCCGCTCCATACCGAATCCGCAGAAAATTCCGGCATAACCGCCAGCCTCCTCCGCTCACTGTCCGAATACCCGGGCTTAGGTTTAAATAAACACAGCAAAAAACCGCCGTAAAGCAACAGGATAAAAACCATACACACGGCAAACCCCCTCTTTCCCGCCATACCCATATCCCTCCTCACTTTAAAACCTGAAATACAGGAAAGGGTTGAACGACCCGTCCACAAGGTAAGCCGTCGAAATAAGCAGCAGCACAGCCAGCATGACAGGCTCCGCAATATTCCATACCTCCCTGCAGGCCGTTTCCCCAAAAATCCGCCTGGTTACATTGCGCGGCACAGGCGTTGCCCCGATCACGCCAAATAACAGAGCCGCCCCGAAACTCCGCAGATAATACAGCGCTTCGGCGGAAACAGCCGGTACTCCCCCAACACCAAAAAGCCCTCCGATATCGGCATAAGCCTGTCCCAAATCTTCCGCATTAAAAAGTACAAAACTGACCAATACAAAAAACAGCGTATAAATATGAGGCCATATCCGCCCCTTCTCCAAAGCTCCAAGCAGCCACAGCTTTTCCAGGATAAGGAGCACGGCAAAAAGAAGCCCCCACAATATAAAATTCCATGCCGCGCCATGCCAGAAGCCGGTGAGCATCCACACCACCAGAATATTGCGCAAATGGCGCCCCCTGCCGACCCGGTTCCCTCCTAAAGGAATATAGACATAATCCCGAAACCATGAACCAAGCGAAATATGCCACCGCCTCCAGAATTCCGTTATGCTCGAAGAAATATAAGGGTAATTGAAATTTTCAGGAAAACGGAACCCGAATATCCTCCCCAGCCCAATGGCCATATCGCTGTAACCCGAGAAATCAAAATAAATATGCAGGGAAAAAGCCAGCGCATACAGCCAATAAAACAACACCGACTTTTGCTCCGCAGCCCGGAACACCGCGCAGAGTTCCCCAAACTGGTTTGCAAGCAGGATTTTCTTTGCCAGGCCGATGACAAAACGGCGGATCCCCTCTGCCGCTTCCTCCCAGGAATGCCCCCTGCCCCTCAACTGCCCGGCAATATCGGAATACCGCACAATAGGCCCCGCGATAAGCTGAGGGAACATAGCGATATAAGCTGCCAGGTCAACCGCGTTTTTCTGTGCAGCCTCCCCCCGGTACACGTCTACCGTATAACTGATAATCTGGAATATATAAAAGCTGATGCCGACAGGCAGGGCAATGCGCAGTAAAGGGACGGCATCGCCCGCCAGGGCATTCAGGTTCTCAAGGAAAAAATTTGCATATTTAAAATACACCAGGAAAGAAAGGCTGATGACGACAGAAACCATGCAAAAGATTTTCCCCGCGCCTGTCTCCCTGTACTTTTCCGTCAGCCGCCCAAACACATAACCTTGGGCTATAACAGCCGCCATCACAACCACATACTTCGGTTCCCCCCACGCATAAAATACCAGGCTGCCCAAAAGCAGCACCGCATTCTTCCACTTCCCGGGCGCGATGAAATACAAGGCTGTTATCAGCGGCAAAAAATAATATAAAAATGAAATACTCGAAAACAGCATCACGTTACCTTCCTTTGAAGAACTATCTGGCGGCGTAATATTTTATCCATTGTTTTCCCTTTGGCAAGCTCATCCACAAGCTTATCCAGATAACGTATCTCCCTCATCAGCGGTTCCTCCACATTCTCCACCCTCACACCGCAGACAACGCCTTTTATCAATTTCCTGTTTTCATTTAATTCCGGGGCGTTCCGAAAAAAATCACCGTAAGAGACTGTTCCCTGTATCATCCCGGCCAATTCTTCCTGGGAGTATCCGGTAAGCCAACGGATAACCTCATCGACTTCTTCCCGGGTCCTTCCCTTTTTCACCGCCTTATTGACAAGGAGCGGATAAACCTTTGCAAACTCCATCCGATATACTTTTTCATTATCCATTGGCATCCTCCCATCCCGGCCGATAACCGCAGACCAGGCCATAATATTCCCGTTTTTATATTTTACCCAAAAACAGTCCTCCGTACACAAAAAGCAGCCGAAGCTGCATTGAAAGAATTATGCAATAAACAAAATGGAAGCAAAGGGGCTCGAACCCTTGGCCTCCCGCTAGTCAGGCGGGCGCTCATCCCAGCTGAGCTATGCTTCCATGCATTTAGTATAACATAAAGATCCTGTTTTGAAAAGGATTATAAGCTTAATATGAAAATTACATCGGCCTTAAGGCTGCATTTCACTCCCAATGCCATTGACTTAAGCTTCCCGTGGCACCGGAAAAAGGCGGAACTGTCTGCCGCCCCATCCGCATAGATACCCGGATTATCCTTGACAAAAACAAAATAAATCCATACTATAAAAACAGTATATATACGGAAACAGAATCAGGAAAGTATCTATCATGCCGCCAGCATTCCAGCCGCAACCGGAAATAATTACCCTGGAACAGTATGAAGCCCTGCCGGAAAGCAGGAGGGCCGAAGTCTTTGATAGTGTTATTTATGATACGGCCAGCCCGTCACAGATACATCAGGCTCTGTCCATGGAGTTATCAAATATCCTCTATAACTACATCAAAAGCAGAAAAGGAACCTGCCAGGTATTCAGTGCCCCTTTTGATGTCAAACTGTCCGACAAACCGCTCACCATTGTCCAGCCTGACATTATGGTTATCTGCAGCAAAGACAAACTGGATGGAAAGCGCTGCAACGGTGCCCCGGATTTTATCATTGAAATCGTCTCCCCCGGCAATCCGTCCGACGATTATATCCGCAAGCTCTACTACTACAAGAATGCCGGGACACGCGAATATTGGATCACAGATCCTCAAAGGAAAATCATTTCTGTAAACTATTTTGAGCACAATATCGTAAGTGTCCAATATTCATTTAATTCCGTTATCAAGGTAAATATCTTTGAGGATTTATGGATCAACTTTTCTGATATTGCCAGCCTGCTGAATATTTGACCCCAAAAGCATACGCCCTGCGCCTGGAGATCTTAAAAAGATTCCCACATGTCCCCTCCCGGCTGCCCTAGAGCGTGTTTGAAAAATCATTCCCCCGATTTGTACGCGGTGTAACCGCTTCACCACTTTGCGCGATATTTGCACCAAATTCAGGTTACATAGCCCGCTATGCGCCCTTCATTTGGTGCAAATCTCCCACAAATTGTGACGCACATCTCAGGGAAAGCATTTTTCAAACACGCTCTAAGGCGGAAATCTCCCCGCACTTACGGCAGCCCGCTTGACAAAAAAATAAATCCGTATTAAAATAAACCATTATTCAGGCTGTGAACATATGTGAGTACAAAAGGTTAAGTAATACAGAGATGGAGTGCCACCGGCTGAAAGCATTCCATGCGGCCCTTTTGGAAGTTTCAGTATGGGAGCCTTCTGGCGAAAAGCATTGGCCGGCTGACGGCGATGCGTTAAGCCAGATGCCCGTGTAGCAGATCTTATTACACAAAAAAGTGCAGGGTATCAGGAATCAGATACTCTGAATTAGGGTGGTACCGCGATTAACCTCGTCCCTTGCTTTTGCAACGGGGCGTTTTTTTATGCACAGGGGCGCACAGATGTAGTTGCTGCCCACGCCCTGCCCAAAATCAGAAAGGAGTCTTGCAATGAAAGAAAAAATTACCGGCATTTTATCCGAAGTGAAAACCAAAATTTCCGCGGCAGCCAGTGAAGGAGAACTGCAAAATGTAAAAAGCGCTTATATCGGAAAGCAGGGGGCATTAAGCCTTCTGATGAAGGAACTTCCGAACCTGGTCCCGGCTCTTCGCCCCGAGATAGGGACGTTGTTAAACCAGGCCAAAAACCAGGTAACTGAATTAATCGACGCAAAAAGGATGGAACTGAAGCTGAAGGCTTCCGAAGTATCCCCGGATTTTGATTGTTCCGTCCCGGGAATCCTGCCGGCAGGCGGCGGGCTCCATCCCATCACGCAGATGTGTTACGACCTGAACGATACTTTCCGTTCCATGGGATTCGAAGTTTTCCAGGAAGATGATATCACAAGCGAAATGTACGCCTTTGATAAGCTGAACTTCCCGCAAAACCATCCGGCCCGTGAGAGTATGGACACCTACTGGCTGGAAGGCCACGACAAAGGAAGCACAAACGAAAAACTCTGCCTGCGCCCTCACCTGACAGGCGGCAGCGTCCGCTATATGCAGACCCATAAACCCCCGTACCGTTTTGTGTATCCGGGGCGTGTTTACCGGAATGAGACGACGGACGCACATCACGAAAGGGCATTCTTTCAGTACGAAGCGCTGATTGTCGACAAAGACATTACCTTCACATCGGGCAAGGTAATGATCAAAAGTATCCTGAGCAAAGTATTCGGCACGGACGTGGCTGTCAGAATGCGTTCCGGTTTCTTCCCCTTTGTGGAACCGGGTTTCGAGATCGACATGGAATGCCAGGTCTGCGGCGGAAAGGGCTGCAGCGTATGCAAACATGTAGGCTGGATTGAAGTTATGCCGGGAGGCTCGCCCCATCCCAATGTTCTCCGTGCTGCCGGGCTTGACCCGGATGAATATACAGGCTTTTACGTAAATATCGGTCTGGACAGACTCGTCATGATGCGCTATGGGGTAGATGATGTAAGGCTGTTCCACAGTGCCGATTTAAGATTCCTGAAACAGTTCAGATAAGGAGAGAAGAAAATGAAATTATCACTATCATGGATCAGGGATTATGTAAATATCCCGGAAAATCTAGATTTGAAAAAACTTGCGTATGACCTGACGATGTCTACCGTAGAAGTGGAGGATGTGGAATATCTCGCCCGCCGTTTTGACCATATGGTTGTCGGGATAATCGAAAAAGTCGAACCCCATCCCAACGCCGACAAGCTGCGGGTATGTAAAGTGGATATCGGCGGCGGTGAAATCAAAGATATCGTCTGCGGCGGAATCAACCTGGCAGAAGGCATGCGTGTAGCTGTCTCCTGCCCCGGCGCCATTGTCCGCTGGCATGGCGAAGGAGAACCCATGGTTATCAAAAACTCCAAACTCCGCGGCGTAGAATCCTTTGGCATGATCTGCGCTTCGGATGAAATCGGCCTGGGCGACCTGTTCCCGGCCTCACAGGAAGCGGAAATCCTGGATCTGTCCGCCTTTGACGCACCGGCGGGAACCCCGCTGGCGGATGCCCTGGACATGAATGACGTCCTGCTGGAAATTGATAATAAATCCATGACAAACAGGCCCGACCTCTGGGGGCATTACGGCATTGCCCGCGAGATAGCAGCCCTGTATGACCTCCCCCTGGCAGAAATCACCCCTTACGCGGCAGATGTGCAGTCCGATTTTAAAGTAGAGATCGCTGCCCCGGACAGATGTGCAAGATACATCGGTGTGGAAATGTCCGGCGTAGAAGTCAGGCCCTCCCCCTACCAGATGCAGAACAGAATCTGGAAAGCGGGAATGCGCCCCATTAATGCACTGGTAGATATTACGAACTATTGTATGCTTGCCACAGGCAACCCGACCCATGCCTTTGACGCGGACAATATCACAGACCATATTGTTGTAAGGACTGCACAGGAAGGCGAAGGGCTTGCCCTGTTAAACGGCAGGGAACTGAAACTGTGTGAAGACGATCTGGTAATAACAGACTCCGAAGGGCCGGTTGCCCTTGCGGGCGTTATGGGCGGCTCCAAGGATTCCATCCTGCCCGATACAACACGCGTCATCCTGGAAGTGGCAAATTTTGAATCCACCGGGATCAGGAGAACCGCACTCCGGTACGACAACCGGACCGAGGCTTCCTCCAGATATGAAAAAGCCATTGACCCGGAACGGTGCAGCCAGGCCTTGGCCCTCTCCATGCAGTATTTTACAAAATTGTATCCGGAAATGAAAGTGACCGGATATTGCGACCAATATGTGAAACCTCTTAACCGGTCTGAAATCGACGTGAACCTCGCATGGCTGGCAAAACGCCTTGGAAGGACTCTCTCCGATGACGTAATTTGCAAAAAACTGACACTGCTTGGTTTCGATGTGAAAATTGACGGCGGCAATATGCATGTAACCGCCCCCACATGGCGTTCAACCGGCGATATTTCCATGAAAGACGACATCATGGAAGAAGTGGCAAGAATGTACGGCTATGATCATTTTGAAGCGACAGAATTCACCACTGCTTTCCAGGGTGCGATCAACCAGAAGGATCAGGATCTGCTCCGGAATATCAAAGAATATCTTGCCGTCCGCTGCGGGATGCAGGAAGTTTACACATACCCCTGGATGAACGACACCTTTGTAAAAGCCGTACTGCAAAGTACGGAAGGCGTGCTGAAACTCGCCACGCCCCCGGCGCCGGATTTAAGTTATATCCGCTCTTCCCTGCTCCCCAACCTCTGTGAAGCGGTTGTGAAAAATGAGCGCTATTTCAACAACTTCTCCATCTTTGAAGAAGCGCAGGTTTTCTTTGACCGGAACTACAGCTCCCCTTATGATGAAACAGAGCTTCTGCCGGAACAGCGCAGGCATATCGGGGCGGCTTTTGCAAGCAGTGAAAAAAATATCACCATGCTTTTCCGGGAAGCGAAAGGCGTCCTTGAGTATATGCCCCGCTATACCCACATGGAACCCTTTTCGTTCAAAAAAGAGGCACAACCAATCTGGGCGGACAATGCCGTGTGGCTCAATATCTGCCTTGGCGATGAAACCATTGGCTCTATGGGGCTTCTGGCCAAAAAGGTATCGATGGAATGCGGAATCAAAAACCTCTCCGTCATCCTCTTTGAACTGGATGCCACAAAACTGAAACCGTTAAAATCCAGGACCAACAGCTTTACCCACCTGGCGCAGTACCCGGTAACGGACTACGATATTTCCATGCTCTTTGACTCCAATGTCACATGGACAGATATCCACGATGCCATCATGGGCAAAAAGAAAGCAGGGGCGCTTTTGCAGGACGCCTCGTTTGTCGATGAATACCACGGGAAACAGATTCCGGCCGGAAAGAAATCCGTAACTATCCGCCTGACCATCGGATCGGAGGAAAAGACACTGACTTCCCAGGAAATTGAAAACGCCGCAAACCAGGTCATGAAAAAGCTCCGCAAAACGATTGGCGCAGAGCTGAGGACGCAGTAATACGGCGCACAACAGGCAAAGGGCCGGCAACTATTGCCAGCCCTTTAAACTGTATTTCTGATACCTCCCTTCCGCTCCCTTTCGCTTTGCCCAGCTTCCGCACCGCCTATCACTTCCCGCAGTAAACCCGGATAGCCTCAGCTACAAACCTTGCCGTCCCTTCGCCGCCTGCACGGTCAATATTCGCGGTAAACTCCCCGCAATCGGCATACATCCTGCCAAGGCTTGAAAGAATATCCTTCGGGCATGTATAAAAATGTTCCGTAATATAATCCTGCAGCTTCTTCACATGGGTCTGCACGTCTGCCGCCTCCGGCTCCATATCCCTCATCCTTCCAAAACCTGCAAATATCTCCATGAACCCTTCCATAACAACCCGGCTTTCTTCCCCGGTCCTGCCGGACTCTTTCTGCTCAAATTCCCTGTACTCGGCAGTCTTTCCCCATTCCTCCTTCGCGCGCTTCGCATATTCGTCCATCTTCTGCGTATCAAATACCGAAAAATCCATTGCCTTCACTCCTTCAAATTTTATTCCACGGGCAAAGCCGATTAATTTCTCCAGATGCTCCTTCTTCATCGTAAGCAGCGCAATCTGCTGATCCAGCGCCTTATTCCTGTCAAAATCCGGCCTGGATATTATTTCTTTAATCTCTTTTAAGGGAAATTCCAATTCACGGAACAGTAAAATCTGCTGCAGCATCTCCAAAGCTGTATCGTCATACAGCCGATAACCGGCCTCCGTGTACCCGGCCGGCTTTAAAAGGCCGATTTTATCGTAATATTGCAGGGCGCGTACGCTCACCCCGGTCAATTTGCTCACCTCATTTACTGTCCTCATCGCTGTCTCCCTCCCGTGTAACTATACCATAAACTATTACGCAGCGTAGGAGTCAAGGTATTTTTAATAAGATTTACGCTTTCCCCAACAGACCTGGTTCCGTCGCCCCTCATTACCGGACTTCAATACTCCGGTAATTCCATAAACATAACCCTCTCACCGTTAGCTATCCCCCCATACATTTTATGGTTAAAAATCCCTGTTTCCAAATAATGGTTTATGACATATTTAGCCGTATATGGCATTTCCAACATTCGCAGCTCAGAAAAATCAAACCATTTCAAAACCCCTTCATTGGAAGTAAATGCAAAAGAAGCCGGTTCAATGCCTGCCCCTCCGCATAATTCCGCAAAAAAATAATAGTTCTGCCTAATCTCTCCATTCGTCCTTCTTATCGTTACATAGCGCATTTCCATATTTTTCAAGGCTTTCTCTGCAATCCCGGTTTCCTCCTCCAATTCCCGTAATACACAGGCTTTCGCATCGTTTAATTCACTTTTTTCAAAATGGCCTCCCGCCGAAGCTGTCCATACATTATTTACAACACGTCCGCCCTGACGGTAAAGCAAAAGCATTTTCTTCCCGTACATTAAATAAATACCAGACATATTCCTTAATTTCCCATTCATGTGAAAACCTCATCCCAGCCATCTAAGAGCCTGTTTAAAATCTCATTTCCACCATCTGTACACGGTGAAACCGTTCACCATTTTGCAAGATCTTTGCCCCTCATTCGGGGCAAACCTCTCACAAACTGCAGTGCACATCTGGCGAAAAGCAGATTTTTAACAGGCTCTAATAAACATAAGCGTACCGCACACACTTTAAAACTGTCCGCTTCATGATTTTCGTTACAATTTCTAAATCCTCTTTGCTATCTCAATAGCTATACCTAATTTATCTATATTATGATTTGCCTCCGCAAGCCCGGAAACATCGTAAACTGCCTGATCAAGCACATCCCCCGTAGCAAGGAAATCATATAAATCCCATCCGTAAAAATCACATACCGCCTGAACTCCCGCAAGTTCCATTTCAACGGCTATACAGCCCTCCGCCTTTCTTGCTTCCAGCTTGGCTTTTGTTTCCCTGTAAATCGCATCTGTCGTCCACACCCTGCCCTCCACACTTGGAAGCTTCAACTCATCAAATATTGTTTTCACAACTTTGTAATTCTTAATCCCTATGTAATCCGCCGGGGCCGCGTAATTATAACTCATCCCCTCCTCCCGATAGCTTTCCGTCGGGATAACAAACTTCCCGGCAGTTACCTTGCTGTCCAAAGAACCCGCCGATCCAAACATAATAAATTTTTCGGCGCCTGTGAGCCAATTTACATCGATTACATCCCCTCCGGCCAATGCGGAACCGATATGGCTTAAATACCCCGCCACCTTCATTCCGTCTATCTCAAAAATATATACCGCAATATCCCCATTGCAGCATCTTATAACACCTGCCTTATCGTGCGCATATGTCTCAAGCATATGCTCAAATATCTGCTCTGAAAACATAATGATACACTTATCGCATAAATGCCTTTGCCCGCCATAAAAATCCTTTGACCCAAACAAAACCTCCGATCCGTCAAATGCATCCGTTATCATATTAACCCGGCCTCCTTCCCTTCTTCCTGCCTATGTCCCTCCCCTATAACACACTTTCTTTTCCTGCAACGAAACCTGTTTCATCCTTCTCAATCTTTATTACAAAAGGAAATTTATTATATTTTATACACATGTAAAAATCAGCCTCAGGGAATATATCCTGCCTGGTTTTATCAAAGAAATGTCCGCCGCCATTACTCTTCAGGCCGCAGACCCTCTGTTCCATGTCCTCCAGTTCCCTGCCCTCCAAAATACTTTTTATATATTCCGCACACAACTCATCCTCCGGCGCCGGCCTTACGCCGCCATTCCCCATACATACAAGCGAAACCTTCCCGGGCCTCCTGGCAATAATATATTCGGCTACCGCCCTTGCATTGACCAGACTGCCTGTGATTATTTCACTCGCGTTAACAGCGTTGACAATTCCCTGAGTTCCCGCGCTGGTGGTATGTATAACCGTTTTTCCGGTTACGTCCTCCCGCAGAATCACTGACGGCGAATTGCCATAGTCAAACCCGTCGCATTTTTTGCCCTGCCGCTCGCCTACAAGGATACTGTCCCGAATACGGTCCCTGAGCGAAAAGGCCTCTTCTACTGTCCCGACAGGGCGTATCTGCCTTACACCCATATCATACAAATAGCACTCCAAAGAAAACGCCCTGAAAACATCTATAATCACAGTCAGCCCTTCCGCCTGTTTTGCCCCTTCTATTAAATGCAAAATATTTATGCCGCACATACTCTCTTATCCCTCCTGCAAATTTAGGAATTGTGAAAAAATAACTTTAGCAAGTTACGCAGGATTTTTCTTCGAGAGTGCAGGGCAAAAATCAGGCGCATAGCGGGCTATGTAACTGATTTTTGCCCTGTGCTATCGGAGAAAAAGACAAGTAAATTGCAAAGTTATTTTTTCACAGTTCCTTACTGTACAGTTGACGGCTTTCTCCTCCGGTTATTTCCCTGCAGCGTTACACCGTGTGCAAATGATGAAAATAAGATTTTAAACAGCCTCTTACATAGGTTTCAGATTCTTATTGAGCCTGTCCACCATCCAGGCAATCCGCTTTTCCCGTCCGGCATCTGTCTTTGCATCAAAATACGCCCGCGTATAAGTCTTCTTCACGGATAAGGGCATAGCCAGAAAATTCGTGTAAGCCGGCTCATAGCTTTCCAGCAGCTCAGAAAGCCGTGCAATCTGCTCTTCCGTAATGACTGCCAGCGGATTCACAGCATCCCACTGCCCGTTCTTTTTGGCATCTTCTATTTTCTTCCTGCCGGGATCGGCCATCCTTCCCTGTTCTTCAAGCTTTTGGGCCAACGCCTTGTTTTTCTCTGACCACTTGCTGTTCTCCCTGCGCATGGAGAAATATTTTTTATAAGTCTTGTCATCTATCTTCTCCATCTGGCCGTCAATCCATCCAAAGCAGAGCGCCTCTTCCAGCGCTTCTCCCGCTTTTATCGTTTTCGGCCCGCCGGCCTTGCCAAACAAAAGCCAGATACCGCCGCTTGACAGGCAGTTATCATCAAGCCATTTCCTGAATTCCTGTCTGTCGGCAAATTCCATTATATCACTCATTATGTCCCTCCTATCATTCCTACCGGTACCCCATATCCAGGATCCTCCTGTGAAGATCCCCCTTCCGCTTTTCAAGCGCTAGAGCGTGTTTGAAAAATCATTCCCACCATCTGTACGCCCCATCCAGGAACTGTTCCGCCCCGCCAGCCGGCCCATTAACAAATTATAGCAAAAAAGGGCTGCCCTATCAATCAAATTTCTTTTATCCCTCTGTTAACCCCCCTGCTTTTCCTCCAGCCTTCTGAAAAAACCTGCGGCAAGCAGACCGATCACGCATGTATAAGCCATTATTTTTCCAATCAAATCATCCGGTGTATTCTGCTGAATCATGGAAACTGCAAAAATAGAAAAAATACTGATTGCAGCCTGCATACTGCAGAAGGAAATGACACTTACCGCATATCTCACAAACGGCCCGGACGGGAAAACATAAACGGCCCCTGCCGGAATAATACAGATACCTATCGCCGCAAGCACATACGATAATCTGCCTGATTTTAACTTCCCTGTAAGAACCCCCGCCGCAACGCTCCCCAAAATAGCAGACACCGCCAGCGCACTCTCCGCCCCGCCATAAAATTTTGCATCCAGGCCAAGTACGGCACGCACAAGAAAAGGGAGCCCCACCAGCGTAACCCCCATAACAAAAAAGCGTGAAAGTGCCGCCAAAAGCAGCATCTTCATGATATCCGGCCTGTCCCTTGTAATAAACCGGATACTGCCGGAAAAGTCATTTTTTACCATGCACAGAATATTCCCTTTATAAGTCCTGGCCTGATCACCAAGTTAGCTTCCCAGTACCCTCTCTGCCCTCCCATACATCTCCTCCTCAATGATTGGAAGCCCCATTGCCGAAAGTACCTCCGCAACAAACCGGCACTTATGCTGTATTTCTTCCGCATCCGCCGGAAATACGGAAGGCATCAGCCAGAAATTGACAAGCGGCAGCAATTCGGACAGTTCCTTTGCATATCCCGTCCGGATAGAACCGTCGCGCCGTCCCTCCTCAATCAACTCAAACCACAAGGGTGTCAGCACCCGCCGGTTCGCCTCCACCGCCGCCGCCAGGATACGCGGATCCTTCAGAATGGGAACAGCCTGTTTGCCTAACTCTTCCCGTTCTCCGTCGGCCCTGTCAAAAGCAAGCACTTCCCGGATTTTCTGCAGCCCGTTCAGATCGGAACGCCCCCTGACTGCCTCAAAAGGATTATTTTCCAAAAACATCCGATCCCCTAAAGCATGCATGACCTCCTCTTTACTCTGAAAAAAACGGTAAAACATCCCCTTCGCGCCGCCTGCCTGCTCCATAATATCCGTAATTGCAGTTTCCTCATAACCCTTTGATAAAAATAATTCCTTCGCCGCATCTAAAATCTCCCTCTTCCATTGCTCCGGCTGTTTTTTTACTGGCCTCGCCAATTTACCTTTCCCTCCTTCAATAGTTATTGACTTTAAGTCAATAACTATTATACAAAAGATATACTGCAATGTCAACCGAAAGAATATTTTGACAAGAGATACTACCGAAAGAATATTTTGACAAGAGATACGCAAGTCTATATAATGTAGAGTACAGGATACTTTAATGTGCATTGGAAAACGCGGAGGATGAAATGGACAGAGAAATGATTGTGGTATTGGATTTCGGGGGACAGTACAACCAACTGATAGCCCGGAGAGTACGGGAGTGCAATGTATACTGTGAGGTACATCCGTATGATATTGGGCTGGGCAGACTGAAGGAAATGAATCCTAAAGGGCTTATTTTCACCGGCGGGCCTAACAGTGTTTATGCGGAAAATTCCCCGGTATGTGAAAAAGAAGTCTTGGAACTGGGGATTCCCGTGTTGGGTATTTGCTACGGTTCACAGCTAATGGCGCATATCCTGGGCGGGAAGGTATCGACAGCGCCTGTCAGTGAATTTGGGCGTACAGAGGTGAATATCGATAATAGATTTCCTATCTTTAAGGATGTATCCCCCGCATCAATCTGCTGGATGAGCCATACAGACTATATAGAACAGGCTCCGGAAGGGTTTGCGGTAACAGCCCATACGCCTGTCTGCCCGGTAGCGGGTATGGAGGATGCTGCGAGGGGGCTGTACGCAGTGCAGTTCCATCCGGAAGTAGTACACACACAGGAAGGCATGAAAATACTCCGCAATTTTGTAATTGATATCTGCGGATGTAGCGGCAGTTGGCGGATGGATTCTTTCGTAGACACAAGTATCAAAGAAATCCGTGAAAAAGTAGGGAACGGCAAAGTATTATGTGCCCTTTCCGGAGGCGTGGACTCGTCGGTGGCGGCAGTGCTGCTGGCAAAAGCAGTCGGGAAGCAGTTGACATGTGTATTCGTAGATCATGGACTCTTGAGAAAAAATGAGGGCGACGAGGTAGAATCGGTATTCGGCCCCGACGGCCCGTATGATTTAAATTTTATCCGCGTAAATGCCCAGGAACGGTTTTATGGAAAGCTGGCCGGTGTACAGGAACCTGAACAGAAACGGAAAATTATAGGAGAAGAATTTATCCGTGTTTTTGAGGAAGAGGCAAAGAAAATCGGCGCGGTGGATTATCTTGTGCAGGGCACAATTTATCCGGACGTAATCGAAAGCGGACTTGGAAAGAGCGCGGTAATTAAATCCCACCATAATGTGGGTGGCCTGCCGGACTGTGTGGAATTTAAGGAAATTATAGAGCCCTTGCGCCTGTTGTTTAAAGACGAAGTAAGGAAAGCCGGCCTGGAATTAGGAATCCCCGAAAAACTTGTTTTCAGGCAGCCTTTCCCTGGACCGGGGCTTGGAATACGTATTATTGGGGAAGTGACCGCCGAGAAAGTCCGGATTGTACAGGATGCTGATGCAATTTACCGGGAAGAAATCGCGAAAGCCGGCCTGGATAAAAATCTGGGGCAATATTTTGCGGCACTCACCAATATGCGTTCAGTTGGAGTTATGGGCGATGAACGCACCTATGATTACGCAGTGGCCCTC
The DNA here is from genome assembly GCA_947385425.1 of uncultured Lachnospiraceae bacterium. Taxonomy (GTDB): domain Bacteria; phylum Bacillota; class Clostridia; order Lachnospirales; family Lachnospiraceae; genus Kineothrix. The sequence continues at coordinate 21,591 of CANDKY010000072.1, forward strand.
CGGGCTGTGAAGACTTCTGATTTTATGACGGCTGAAGCCGCCCATATTCCATGGGAAGTCCTCGATACGGTAACAAGCAGGATTGTGAATGAGGTGAAGGGGGTTAACCGTGTTCTGATGGACTGCACGGGGAAACCGCCTGGTACGATTGAGTTCGAGTGATGAAATGGGCTTTAGAAAGCTAGTGTTTATGCGGTTTCCAAATAAATTTGTTTAGGTGCTGGCAACGATTTGGCAACATTTTCAACATCACGCACTAAATAATTACATCAATGGCATAAGAAAACCTTGCTGATTTTCA
>CANDKY010000073.1 GCA_947385425.1 uncultured Lachnospiraceae bacterium
AGAAGATTCCTATTGGAAACACAGAAATCCCCTTAAGTCAATGACATTGGGAGTGGACTGTAACGCTTTATGAGATTTCAGTATGTAATGTTTGTTCCTCTAAGATGCGGACGCCGTCCCTGGATAACTTTTCGATAATCCGCATCATAGTCTGAAAATCAGAAATCAAATCCCCGGAGCACTTCTCAGCTTTTTCATAAATCCGCTGCAGATCCCCGCTGCGCCCGGCCCGGATGGCGGCAATCATTTCCGTCCCGCAGGAATGGAAGGCTTTGTGCTTCTCCTCCAGCTTTTTCCATATACCGGCAATTTCCGGATGAACCGGATGAAAAGCATAATAAAAATGGCCGAACCCGCACTTGGTACAATCGGTCTGCAGAACCTTCAGCGTGCCGCTCTGCGACATCCCATGCAGGATATTGAGCCAGCTAAGATGCGCGTCCACTGCGTTGTTCAGGCAGTTTAAAAGAACCTGGTTATCCAGCATATAAAATGCATCCTTTGCCATGGCTCCCATTATCTGCGTCGATTCTTCCAGGTGTTTTTCAATCATTTTCGACGGTTCCACAAGCTCCGAAATCGAGCGGCTCGAAATCGTGAGCGACTCCGCATTGCTGTGCAGGTGCTGGCATTCACTGCTTACATGCTGCATCTGATTATCCAGCTCATGCATGGAACTGCTGATCTCTTCGCTGACGGCAGCCAGGGAAGAAACAGAATCATTAATATGATCCATACCTCTGCGGTTGTTTTCGGTAATCTTCCACACATTTTGAATATTTTCATCGATATGGCCCAGCTCGGCTACCGTCGTGTCCACGCTTTCAGAGCTTTTATGGGAGGCATCCTGTATCGCATCCACAAAAGTTTCCATACGCTTAGTCAGGGATTTTGTCTCATCCGCAAGTGTACGGATTTCCTCGGCGACAACGGCAAACCCCTTCCCGGCTTCCCCTGCCCGCGCTGCTTCAATAGATGCGTTTAACGCCAGGAGATTCGTCTGGGAAGAGATGGAATTGATTGCTCCCACTACTTTTGTCATATTATCAATGACTTCTATCAATCCATGGAGATCGGTCTTCATCCCCTGGGCTGTGGAAATTGCGGCAGAAGACAGCCTGGAAATAGAAGTCAGTTCATTTTCACAGTTGCGGATATCCTCCATAATATTGCCGGATTCCCCGGAAACCTCAATGATAGTTGCGGTCAGGTTCTCATGTGCCTTTGACACTTCCGAGGAAATATTCGCCGTAGAATCCGCCGCTTCATTAATGGTTTCCACCGCAGCAATGATCGATGTATTGACCTGTTCTATAGCAGCAGCATTGGTTTCCAATGTCAAATCCATGGCGCTCATGCGGATAACCGCGTCCATAACCTTAGTCGCCGCCTGCTCAAATTCACCGCGCCCTTTCACCAGACGCCGATGGATTCCATTGAGCGCCCCGTTTCCGGCATCATAATCCATAGGCACAAGCCGGGAAATAGATTCAATAGTTGCAGCAGATGCCTTTTTTCTGATTTTCATAATGATCTTCCTCTCCGTAATTATCGTTTTAAAATATTATGCACAAACACTCCCATTATATGGTATCGTTTGATTTCATTTCCTTTTTCAAACAATCCTCACATAGATAATTTATTTTCAAATCATAAGAAAGTATGGGGATACCAACCTGCTTTTGAAGTTTTTCCGTCAAATCTTCCAGCAGGATATCCGACAGTTTTCCACAGTTTCTGCATATAAGATGATCATGCCTGCGTATGTTGTCATAACGGTCAGGACAGCCTTCCGCCGAAATCTTGCGTATGAGCCCCTGCCTATAAAGGGATGCCAGATTGTTATATACGGTAGACAGCACAATCCCCCTGTTATTTTCTTTCAGGCGCAGGAATATCTGATCGGCGGATAAATGCTCGCTGGAAGCATTAATAATCTTTAAAATTTGTTCGGCATTTTTTGTCATAATTCTCCTTTCCGGTTAAGAATTAGAATAATTCTAATTCCTATTATAATACCGGCAGGGGCTTTGTCAATAGGATTTCCATTTTTTGCATCGTTTAGGAACTGTAGGAAACGAATCGAATCCATGTTACAGGAAAAAGATAAGGAAACCCGCCGGACACAGCCGCATGAATAAAATTCTGAAAAGGCCCTATACTAAAACATATTCGTAACTGTCAATCTACGTTTTGGGAAAGGACAATATATATGCAAAAAGAACCGAAATTTTATATCCACAAGGATACCGGGCTTATTTTTGAAGCAATTACCTGCCCGGGAAATGCCGATATCCTGAATACCTGCCCTTCACTGACAGAGCTTATCCCGAATACTTCGGAAGGGGCGGCAGAAAAACATCTCCCGGTGATTGAAAAAGAAGGCAGGCACATTACGGTCAGTGTAGGAAGCATCTTCCATCCTATGTCGGAAGAACACAGCATCACCTGGATTTATCTCCTGACACAGGCAGGCTGCCAACGTATCCATTTGGAGCAAACCGGCGAACCGGTTGCCCATTTCTTCCTCCAGGACGGCGACAGGCCGATTGCCGCCTATGCTTATTGTAATCTGCATGGTTTCTGGAAAAGTGATTTCCTGGAAAAATAATTATCCCGGATCACGTTTGAAAAGTACTTTCCGGCAGATGTACGTCACAATCTGCGGGAGATTTCAAAACTACCGCTCAAAGCAACTTAAAAAGGCATACAGGTTTAAAAGTATTCCTACTCTTAAACCTGCATGCCCAAACCTGTGGATGTATGCACCTGACAGCAACTGCCGCTATTTAATTACCTGCTGCCTCCATAAGGCTTGCTGCCTCTGTAAAGTCAGTCTGAATCGTTGTGAGCAATTCCATCAATGCATCCGTATCCGCTTCCGCTGCCTTTTCAGGATCCATCATCTCAACGCACATATCCAGATACTTGATCATGGCTTCCGAACCGGACTTATATTTTGCCTGGGCATCTGCATACTTTTCAGGCGCCTGAATAGCTGCAAACTCTTCAAAAGGATCTTTCAATCCTTCAATAAATTCCTTAGCCCCCTCCAAATCAGATGCATCCAGGGACGCTGCCTCTGTCATAACATTCGTCATGGACTCTGCCAGTTCCGTAGTCTTTGCAATATACTCTTCTTCTGTAAGCGCTGCGGATGACGCTTCCGTGCCTTTGTCACTGCCGCCGCATGCCACAACGGACATACCCATAACTGCCACTGCCATTAATGCAGCGATACGTTTTACTAACTTGTTTCTCATAACTATCTCCTCCATTTTTTTCTTTTAGGCACTCCCGGAAACTCCCTTACCTCCATTTTTGTGGCCGACCTTCCAAGAGTACTCCTTTTTTCACACAAGCGGTATTATACCACTTCTGTTTGATATTGCAAGTATTTTTATACTTTCTTAATTTTTTCCTTATATGACATAATTGCAGCGACTGTTTTGGAGTCCTCGATTTCCCCTGAAAAAATCATATCGCACAACTCATCTACGGAATAAACTTCCACATTGATAAATTCGTCCTCGTCCAGGTGCTGCTCCCCCTTTACCAGATCCCTTGCCACATAAATATCTATTTTTTCATTACAGAATGCCACCGTAGTCCGGATGGTAATAAGCCACTCCAGATTCCCTGAACGGTAGCCGGTTTCCTCTTCCAGCTCCCGCGCCGCAGCATCCAATGTCGGCTCCGAAGCGCCGTTCAGCCCTCCGGCCGGGATTTCCAGCGTATAACGATCCAGCGCATTCCGGTATTGGCGCACCATCAACAGTTTCCCGTCCTCCCTGACAGGAACTACCGCGGCCGCTCCCTTATGGCCGATAAAATCCCATTCCGCCACATTCCCGTTCGGGACCTGCACCGTATCCTTATAAAAATCTACAATAGCCCCATGGTAAACCAATTCCCTCTTTAACCTCTTAAACTCCTCTGCCATCCCAGCCCCTTCCCTTCTCCCAATCAGGACTGCTTTCACACTGCAGGCTTCACTTCCTGTTCATCGCCTTTCGCTTCCAGCAATGCTTCCACAGTGACCAGTTTCACGCACAATACGAATAAATCTGTAGCCGCAGCCAGTTCTTCCGGCGCCGGATACGTAGGCGCCAGACGTATATTGCTGTCATTCGGGTCATTCTTGTACGGGAAAGTTGCACCCGCCCCTGTCAATACCACTCCCGCCTCTTTGCATTTTAGCACAATCTTCTTTGCACATCCCGGCATGGATTCAAAAGAAATGAAATAGCCGCCCCGCGGCTCCGTCCACTCCGCGATATCCAAACCGCCTAATTCCTCATTCAATACTTTTAACACGGCTTCAAATTTCGGCCGCATGATTTCCGCATGTTTCCTCATATGCGCTTTCAGCCCATCCAGGTTTTTAAAATATCTTACATGGCGGAGCTGATTTATCTTATCAAAACCGATTGTCTGGATTGTAAGGAATTTTTTCAACTGCTCCACATTTGCCTTCGATGCCGCAAAAGCGGAAATGCCGCCGCCCGCAAAAGTCACCTTCGAGGTAGAAGCGATCTCATACACCAGATCCGGGTTCCCCGCCTTCTCACATTCGCTTAAAATATCCAGGATCTCATGCTGTCCGTCCTCATACAAATGATGGATCGCATAGGCATTATCCCAAAAAATCCTGAAATCCTTTGCCGCCGGTTTCAATGCCGCGAACCTGCGCACCGTTTCGTCCGAATAAGAATATCCCTGGGGATTCGAATACTTCGGCACACACCAGATTCCCTTGATACTCTCATCCTCCGCAACCAGCTTTTCCACCGTATCCATATCCGGCCCGTCTTCCGTCATAGGTACTGTTATCATTTCTATTCCAAAATGCTCCGTAATCGAAAAATGCCTGTCATACCCCGGTACAGGGCACAAAAATTTTACTTTATCTAATTTGCACCACGGAGTGTTCCCTAACACACCATGGGTCATACACCATGAAACCATATCATACATAATTGTAAGGCTTGCATTGCCGCATACCACCACCTGATCTGCCGATGCAACACCCATCATCTGGGCCATTAATTCCTTTGCCTCAGGGATGCCGTCCATTGCACCATAATTCCTGGTATCAAGCCCAGCCGCTGTCTTATAATCCGATGAGGAAACCAGGACATCCATAAAATCCATTTCCATATCCAACTGGGCGGCCGACGGCTTCCCCCTGGACATATCCAATTGCAGCCCCTTCCCTTTTGCGTCTTCATACGCCTTACTTAACTGCTGCTGCAACCGCTGCAATTCTTTCCTGCTTAACTCTTTGTACGATTTCATCTTTGCACCATCCTCTTAATTTACCATACTATAATATACTTTGTTTCTTAATGTGATATCATTGGATAATCGTATACAATCATACACCTCGTATATAATACTACAAGCTTCCGGATTACACAAGGGCTATTTTTGTTTTTTTATGAAGATTTCCTATAAAGAAATAAAAAGCAGCAAGCACCGCCTTATATTGGCTTTACTTGCTGCTTTCCCTATCCACTTTACAAAATCAACCGCTCTGCGCAAATTCTGCTGTTCCCTGCAGAATCCGGAACGGCGATCCCGCTATTTCGCATAGTCTATCACGCGCGACTCCCTGATGACATTGACTTTGATCTGGCCCGGATACTCCAATTCCGCTTCTATCTGCTTGGAAATATCCCTTGCCAGCAATACCATATCTGCATCAGTAATCTGTTCCGGAACTACCATTACACGAATCTCTCTACCTGCCTGTATAGCAAAAGACTTATCAACACCCTTAAAATTATTTGTAATATCCTCTAATTGTTTCAGCCTGCTTGTATATGTTTCCAGGGTTTCCCTTCTCGCGCCCGGCCTTGCCGCGGAAATAGTATCTGCAGCCTGTACAAGACATGCGATTAAGGAACGCGGCTCCACATCCCCATGGTGCGCTTCCACCGCGTTAATAACCATAGCGGATTCCTTATACTTTTTACAAAGCTCCACACCCAACTGGATATGGGAACCCTCCATTTCATGATCTACAGCCTTACCGATATCATGCAGTAAGCCTGCCCGCTTCGCCATTCTCACGTCAAGCCCCATTTCTGCAGCCAGCAGCCCGGATAACTGGGCTACTTCGATGGAATGTTTCAGCGCATTCTGGCCATAACTGGTCCTGAATTTCATCTTTCCAAGTAACTTTATAAGCTCCGGATGGATACCGTGCACGCCCACTTCCAGCGTGGCGGCTTCCCCTTCTTCTTTTATCATCACTTCGACTTCTTTCTGCGCTTTTTCCACCATCTCTTCGATTCTGGCCGGATGGATACGCCCGTCCACAATCAGCTTCTCAAGCGCAATCCTTGCCACTTCCCGCCTGATAGGGTCAAAACCGGACAAAATAACCGCTTCCGGCGTATCATCGATAATAAGATCCACACCAGTCATTGTTTCCAACGTCCTGATATTTCTTCCCTCTCTGCCGATGATCCTGCCTTTCATCTCGTCATTCGGAAGCTGTACAACAGATATTGTTGTCTCGGATACATGATCAGCCGCACATTTCTGTATTGCTGTAATTACATATTCCTTTGCCTTCTTCTCTGCCTCTTCCTTCGCCCTGCCCTCCATCTCTTTGATCATCACGGCGGTTTCATGCTTTACTTCATCTTCCACAATCTTTAACAAATAGTCTTTTGCCTGCTCGGAGGTTAATCCTGAGATTCGTTCCAGTTCCTGTAATCTCTGTTCGTTGAGCTTCGTAACTTCTTCACGCAATTTAGCAAGGGATTCTTCCCTGGATGCCAAATTCGCTTCTTTCTTCTCGATGGCCTCTGCCTTCTTATCGATGTTCTCTTCCTTCTGCTGTACTCTGCGCTCATAACGCTGCGCTTCGGCCCTGCGCTCTTTGATCTCCTTGTCCAATTCATTCTTAGTACGGATGGACTCTTCCTTGACCTCAAGCAGGGATTCCCTCTTTTTCGTCTCAGCAGTCTTCAGTGCTTCATCAATAATCTCCCTTGCCTTATCTTCTGCATTGCCAATCTGTGATTCCACCACTTTCTTACGGTAGGAAATCGCCACGGCCGCAGTAACAGGCACCGAGATGATCAAAGTTGCGATCACTGCTATTGCAACATACATGTACAGGAGCACCTCCTTATTCAGTTTTCATTGTACCAATATCTATTATAGAATACAAGCGATTTTACAACACTTAAATTTTAAACTCAAATTGAACTAATGTCAAGTAAAAGTACGCTCCTAATTGTGTCCATTTGAAAACCTTTTCTATACAGAAGTGCCGCCATCTTCTGTTTTTCCTTATTTGAAGCCGTTTCCGGGTCATAATTTTTTTTCTTTAAAATTTTTGCCGCCATGTCCGTTTCCTCCGGCATCTCCCCCTCTTCTTCCATATCAGACATCACTTCCTGTATGATATCCCTGCCAATCCCCTTCCCCATAAGATCCTGTTCCATCCGCCTGCAGCTTCTGCCTGTCATATGGCAGGCGATAAAATCCTGCGCATATTGCCTGTCATCCACATAGCCGAAAGATTTCACATAAGCAATGGCTTCTTCTATTATCCTTTCGGGATATTCCGACCGGGCCAGCTTTTCCCTTAGCTGACGTTCCGTATATGCCCTTGCCTTCAGCAGGTTCATGCAGCGCAGCTTTGCCCTTTTCGGCAGGGTTTCTTCTACAATCCGGTTATATTCCTCTATACCGATTTCCTGCCCTTCCTCCAGTTTATATGCCCGCAATTCGCCTTTGTACAATACAAAGGCGAATTCCTCATCAATATAGATACGGGTTCTCTTTTTATCCAGCTCTTCTATCTTTGTTATCAGCATTCCATACCTGCTCATTCTGTGCCTGCTTCTGCCTGCGCTGTCTCTGTATCCCCTTCCATGGGTGCGGCTGCAGCTTCTACGGCCTCTGTTGTTTCTGCCGTTTCTGCCGCTTCCGCTGTTTTTGCCGCTTCCGCCTTCCTCGATTTCTTATCAGCGCCTTTTTCCGCCTTCCCCGCTTTTGCTTTCGGCGCGGGCGCCGCTTCCTCCGGAGCCTGGGCAGCACCCTTATCCAGGCCGAAATGCCCCCTTACCTTCTGCTCCACTTCTTTGCATATCTCGGGATTATCCTTTAAATACTGCTTGGCATTCTCACGCCCCTGCCCGATCTTATTCCCGTTATAAGCATACCATGCCCCGCTTTTATTAATGATATTTGTATTCACCGCGAGATCCAGAATGTCCCCCACCGCGGAAATCCCTTCCCCGAACATAATATCAAATTCCGCTTCTTTAAACGGAGGGGCTACTTTATTCTTCACTACCTTTACCCTTGTACGGTTGCCGATGATTTCACCGCTTTGTTTCAAGGCTTCTATCCGCCTTACATCAAGGCGGACGGAAGAATAGAACTTCAATGCCCGCCCGCCGGTAGTCGTCTCCGGGTTGCCGAACATAACGCCTACTTTTTCGCGTAGCTGATTAATAAAAATAACCGTACAGTTTGATTTGCTGATGATAGCCGTAAGCTTACGCAGCGCCTGCGACATCAGTCTCGCCTGGAGCCCTACATGGCTGTCGCCCATATCCCCGTCAATCTCCGCTTTCGGCACAAGCGCCGCCACCGAGTCCACCACAACGATATCCACGGCGCCGGACCGGACCATGGTTTCCGTAATTTCAAGGGCCTGCTCTCCGTTATCAGGCTGCGATATGTACAGATTATCCACATCCACCCCTATATTCTTCGCATACACCGGATCCAATGCATGTTCCGCATCGATAAATCCTGCAATGCCTCCCCGCTTCTGGACCTCCGCAATCATATGGAGCGTTACCGTCGTCTTACCGCTTGACTCCGGCCCGTAAATCTCCACTACCCTTCCTTTCGGGATCCCGCCCAGCCCCAACGCAATATCCAGGCTCAAAGAACCCGTCGGAATCGTCTCCACATTCATCTGCGCACTGGGATCCCCCAGTTTCATAACCGCCCCTTTTCCGTACTGCTTCTCTATCTGCCCCAATGCAGCGTCCAATGCCTTTAATTTTTCTTCCTTTTCCATTTTTATTCTCCTTATTCTTTCCCTATATTTTTCCCTGTTCCATTTTCTTATTCCATTCTGTTTTCCTGTTTCCTTCCACTTTCCTTATTCCATTCTGTTTTCCTGCTTCATTCCATTTTCTTATTCCATTCCACTTTCCTGTTTCATTCCATTTTGTTATTCCATTCCGTTTCCCTTATTCCATTCCACTTTCCTGCTTCATTCTGTTTTCCTTTGCATACGCCCGTAATCCACAAGGCGCAAAGAACATTTGTTCCTCTTTAACTATAATAAAACAAACGTTCTCCCTTGTCAATTACTTTTCTTACTTAATATTCTACCTCTTTATAAGTCCCATAAACATCCCTCATATTGCAGTTTCCGAATTTTTTTGAAATATATGGCTGATCCACCTTGAATTTCACACAGAATAATCCATTTCTTCACGAATATTGTAATCTAAGTATATCACACTGCCGGCCATGCAACAAGCTTTACTTTGCTTTTTTCACTGAAGGGAATAGGATAAGGAACTGGATGAAAATAACCTATGCCATTTGCCGGCCTTTTCTCCTATTGCATGCGGCGCAACTGTCACAGGTCATTTTCATCCAGTTCCTTATTAAGTTGAATCCGCTGGCCGCAAAGCCGCACGTTTCCTGTTCTTTTCATTGACGTCTTCCCTGATCAGGGCATAAACCGTTGACACAATCGGGATAAAAATAAGCATGCCCAGTACACCCATCAGGCTCCCGCCCACCGTCACGGCAGCCAACACCCATATCGACGGCAGCCCGACGGAATTCCCAACCACATGGGGATAAATCAAATTCCCCTCCACCTGCTGCAGCACGATAAACAATACCAAAAACCAGAACGCTTTTACCGGATCATCCACCATAATAAGGAATGCCCCTACAAAACACCCTACAAAAGCGCCCACAATCGGTATCAAAGCGGTAAATGCAATCAATACGCCTACCATAACCGCGTACGGGAAGCCGAATACCGACATGGACACAACAAACATTGCTCCCAGGATAACGGCCTCCGTACACTGGCCTGTGATAAAATTGCTGAAATTCCTCTCCGCCAGGGATGCTATTTCCAGTATCCTGTCATACACTTTCGCCGGACAGTAAGCATGGAGCACCCTTTTTAGCTGGCTGCCCAGTTTCTCCTTCTGCGCAAGAATATAAAAGGAAAAAACAAGCGCTACAAAAATGTTGACCACACCTCCGACAATCGTCGATGCCACGGTCACTGTCGAAGTGACCACGCTTCCTAACCCGTTTTTCAGGAAATCCACCACCGTGCTTACAATGGAATCCCAATTCATGTCCGCCGGGTTATACTCTTCCACCATTGCCAGCAGTTGGGGCTGTGAGACAAACAGCTCCTCAAGCTGTATCTGGGCCTGTACAAGGAACTGCGGTATTTTGTTCCCCAGTTCCATCATTGTTTTCGTCACCTGGGGGACAACCGTTACCGTAACCAGCACAAGAAGCAATATGACCGCCGCAAAAGAAAGTACGATACTTGCCGGACGCTTTATCTTCTCCGCCTTAGGATTCCCCGCCTTCGCGAACAGCAGCCGTTCTATCCTCTTCATGGGGATATTCATAACAAACGCAACAGCCGCGCCATATAAAAACGGCCTCACAATCCCTACCAGGAAGAAAATCCCCGACAGCAAAATATCAATTTTCCAGACTGCCAGGCATACCGCCGCCGTAAAAAGGATCAGCCCCCTGATTTTTCTTATATTATCCCTGCTAAAATCCATATATATACTCCACCTTCCTCTTTCTGTATCCCGGTTCTTTATTCCATGCTAACCAACATGCTGCTGCCCTGCAGCAACACAAACCCGGCCAAGAAAAACCTGGAAGAATGCCCGCTTTCCAAGCGATACTTCGCTTTGCATTCTTCCGTATGAAACGGATTTGCGATGCTACAGCATTGCAAATCCTAAAAGTTCTTAAACGGTAGAGAACACCGTTGTAGTGTACTTTACCACTTTAGAACTTTTTTTCGCACTACAGTCCCGGAATCTTACGGATCCCCCCTCTTTATTTACACTGCTTCAGCAGCTCCAATATATAATCCCATACCCTTTCCGTGGAAGAAATGCTCAGGCGTTCTTCCGTGGTATGGATATCTTTCATATCCGGGCCGATGGAAATACATTCCAGCCCCGGTATCTTTGCCATCAGCAGCCCGCACTCCAGCCCTGCATGGATCGCCTGGATTTCCGGCCCTTTCCCGTACAGCTTCCGGTACACATCCGCTGCCATATCCCGGAACGGGGAATCCTTCCGGAACGCCCAGCCCGGATAATCCCCTCTTACAGCCTGCTGCGCCCCTGCCAGGCGCGCCAGGCTTTCCAGCTTCCGGATCAATGCCCACTTGGCACTCTCTAACGAGCTCCTGACAGAAAACTGTACCACGGCCCGCCCCTTTTCCAGATTCATTATGCCCATATTCAGGGAGGTTTCCACCAACCCTTCTATATCCGCACTCATTGCCTGCACTCCGTCCGGCGCGCCAAACAGCAACCGCACCAGTTTCATCCATTCCTCACCGTCCACAACTTCCCGGCTGCCGGACGGCATCTTCTTTACCGAAATACATACGCCCGGATCTTTCGTCTGCATTTCCTGCTGCCACTCCTTCTCCACGCTCTTTATTTTTTCCATGAAACGCGCTTCTTCCTGTTCCCGGCCTTCACCTGCCAGCACCACTATGGCAACAGCCTCCCGCGGAATGGCATTGTCCGCCAGCCCGCCGGACAGTTCCGCCAGCCCCAGCCCTGCAATATCGGAAAGTTCGTATAAAAGCCGTGCCATCAGGCAGTTCGCGTTGCCCCTCCCTTTATCAATCTCCGCACCGGAATGGCCGCCCAGCAGCCCTTGCACGCCTATTTCATACACCGCGCCTTCCTGCTTCCTGCGGCTTACCGGCAATGTCCAGTCCACCCGCGCGCCGCCGGCACAGCCCGCAAGGAAAATCCCTTCTTCCTCCGAATCCAGGTTCACCATCCTCTTCCCCTGCAGCATGGACACATCCAATCCCCTCGCACCGTCCATGCCCACTTCCTCATCCACCGTCAGAATCACTTCCAGCCTGGGGTGCGCAATCTCTTCCGATTCCAGAATTGCCAGCGCATAGGCTACCGCAATCCCGTCATCCCCGCCCAGGCTGGTATCCCTTGCATACAGGAAATCCCCGTCCACAGCCAGCCGCAGGCCCTCCTTTTCCATATCGATGCCAGCCCCCGGCTTCTTCACCGCCACCATATCCATATGCCCCTGCAGGATAACGGGCGCGGCAGCTTCATACCCGGGTGCAGCCTCTTTCACAATCACCACATTTTTCCATTCGTCCTGTATACAATAAAGCCCCTTATCCCCGGCAAACTTTACCAGGTAATCGCTGATCCCTTCCACATTCCCGGAACCATGGGGTATCTTGCAAATTTCCCCGAAATAATGAAATACCCTCTCCGGTTTCAGATTTTGTACCACTGACATGTCCCTTCCCTCCTGTTTCAGCCTTGTTTTTTAATAAACTGATATTGCTATATTATATACCCAAACAGGTTAATACACAATTCAGAAAAGAAAATATCTGCAAAATCCAGCCGCCGGAGGTCAGGTAGACATACCCCCTGCGTGGCATGTCTACCTGACCCCGCCGGAAAACAAACTGTAATGCGCCGGGCACCCGTCAGCTCTTGCTGACATTTTCCTTTGGGTGCCCGTGTGCAATCGAGTAGGGGAGGCTTTTCCCCCTACTCGCCGCGCGCCCATGCGCCGCCTCAGCGGCATATTTCCACTGCATGGGCTGTGCATAAAAAGGGAGGCTTAAGCGCCTCCCAAATAACCGTCCGCCCTATGCAATTTTGCTCTTAGCCAGCTCTGCCAGCGAAGCGAACCCTTCCGCATCGTTCACCGCCATGTCTGCCAGCATCTTCCTGTTGATCTCAACGTCAGCCAGTTTCAGGCCATGCATAAACTTGCTGTAAGACAAGCCGTTCATCCTTGCCGCCGCATTGATACGTGCAATCCATAACCTTCTGAACTGGCGCTTCCTTTCCTTACGGCCTGCATACGAAGCAGCCAAAGCCCTCATAACGGACTGCTTTGCAATCCTGTACTGTTTGGATCTCGCACCCCTGTATCCTTTTGCAAGTTTCAATACTCTGTTATGTTTCTTTCTTGCGTTCAACCCGCCTTTAATTCTTGCCATTTTACATTCCTCCTAACAACTTAGTCAACATCCAATCCCGCTTTTACAGATACGGTAAAATCTTCTTCATGTTCTTAACGTTCGTAGCATCTGTGATGGCCGGCTTCCTGAGATTCCTCTTCCTCTTTGCTGATTTCTTTGCTAAGATATGGCGTTTGTAAGCCTTATTTCTTTTTAATTTACCTGTCCCTGTTACTTTAAAACGTTTCGCAGCAGACCTGCTTGTCTTCATTTTAGGCATAACTGATTTCCTCCTGTCACTTACTTATTTTCTCTATTTTAACTGCACGAATTATCGCTTTTCAGTTAAAAACATTGTCATGCTCCTGCCTTCCACTTTCGGTGCTTTTTCCACCGTTGCTATATCCGAAAGTGCCTCTGCAAAATCATCCAGAATATGTTTGCTGTTCGCCATATGTGCCATCTCACGGCCGCGGAAACGGAGCGTAATCTTCACTTTATCCCCTTTTCCGATAAACTTCCTCGCGGCATTTATCTTTGTGTTCAAATCATTGGAATCAATATTCGGGGACAGACGAATCTCTTTTATCTCTATTATTTTCTGCTTTTTCCTGGCTTCTTTTTCTTTTCTCGCCTGCTCATACCTAAATTTTCCATAATCAACAATTTTGCAGACAGGCGGTTTTGCCGTAGGAGCTATTTTTACCAAATCAACCCCGGCCTCATCAGCAAGCCGCATCGCCTCCCTGATAGGCATAACCCCTAACTGTTCCCCATTCTCACCTATTACGCGTACTTCCTTGTCTCTAATCTGCTCGTTAATCATTAATTCGCTAATGGCTTTACCCTCCTCAAAATACAAACATATTATGATTTACCATCTGACTGGCAGTGGTATTTTGCATGTAAAAAGAGTACAGAACATTCCTTCAAGCCTGCGTTACGCCCTCCGTGCAGTCGAACAGAGGAATGGCTTTCACCCCCGCCCGCGCGTCGGGCACCCGTTAGCACATGCCGGCATTTTTCCCTTCGGGTGCCTGTGTGCAATCGGGCAGGAAGAACCGGCTTCCCCCGCCCGCACGCTGCGCAAGCAGCAACTTCATCTGCACGCCCCTGTGCAATCGAGTAGGGGATGCTTTTCCCCCTACTCGCCGCGCGCCCATGCGCCGCCTGAGCGGCATATTTCCACTGCATGGGCTGTGCATAAAAAAAGCAGATAGCCTAGCCATCCGCTTTTTTATGCATCCTTAGAACAATCCCCATACGCACCTCTGCCACTGTGGGATTTAGGAACAACTCCCGGCATTCCCTTTGACAAAAATACCGGATTATTAACGCCTGCCAGCTTTGCCGCAGGGTGAGAGCGGATACTCTGCTTGATTGTCGTATGTCTTTTACATGTTTAGACAGTATATCATGCTATTACAGTATTGTCAATACCGGATTTTATATAATTCCATTATCTGCCTGCTATACTTCTTATCATCCGCAACCGCCGCCAAACCGCCTGCCTGGCTCAATGTCCCGATCAAAGGCACCTTATCAAAGGCAGTGCCTTTCAGCCTTTCTGCCGCCGCTTCCGCAAACTTATCCGCAAAAATAACTTTGATGTCCCTGCCGAAATAATTTTCCACCTGATAGTCAACGGCCTCCGTAATCCCGCTCTCATTGTGCATGCCTGCCAGCATTGCCTGTGCTTCCACCAGTCTTCTTTCCCGCTCCGACAGGCTGTCCGCAGACAATGCACCGCTTATTGCAAGCTTCACTTTGCCATCCACAGCCAGTTTCCCAAACGCTGTGCCAAACCATTTGCTGTACGGCGCATATGTATCTTTATACAGGAAGCACAGCCTCATCAGACGCTCGCAAATCCTTGCACATATAATCCGGGAACCGATATCATCCCCGCATTCCCCGCACCGCTTCACAAATGCCTGCTCCTGGGAAATGCATTCCCAGTTCGAAGCAATCAGATAAATCTTTACCTCTTCCGGATAATACTTAATTTTAGAAAGAATCCCCTCACAATTCAGCCCATCGGCAAAAAACTTACCGGACACCAGCGAAAGAAGCCTGTGTTCCGAAAAAGCAAGCCATTCATAAGGCTCAATATGATCCAAATCAGATGTGCCAAGCTGCTCCGTCAGGTACTCATCCAATGTCTGGATAAAGATCAGCGGATTAACCTTCCCTTCATGGATGTATTCCGGATGCCGGACACCGCAGTCCTCCATATCCGGTTCGGAAAAATTAACGCTGTATCCCTCATAGGTAAAAGGAAGTTCCGCGCATAGCGCCTGAAATATTTCACTTTTCCGTGAAATATCCCTCTTGTCCAAAAACAGGTAAAAACGTGGCCCCCACATATGGTCTGTGGAAACCGCGTCATCATAGCCTAAAACATCCGATCCATAACCGATCAGCCCGGCAGAATATTTGCCCCTGAGTTCTGGAAAATGATCCTCTATAACCTGTCTTGCACATTCGTTAAAAAAATTTTCACACAATTCCATCCCTTTTATAAATCTGCCCATTTTGAGTCACCTCCACCCTGATATTGCAGAATTATACCACGGCTATCCCCTTTTTTCTATATTAGCATGGGCAATTTTTTAAAAATTCTTAAGAAAAATATAGGAAAAGATACCTTTACTTCACAAATAAATGCTGATACAATGGGTGAGGATTTAAGAACCTGCTTAAAATCCGGCAAAAAGCAGATCTGAAACAGGCTCTAAGGGTGGCATATGTTAACGTGAAACAGCATATCTTACACTACCAAAGAGGTGCATTATGTACTATATCATCATTAACCCGGCTTCCAAATCGGGGCGCGGGAAAAAAATATGGGCCGGGCTGGAACCGATACTCCGGCAACGGCATATTGCCTACAAGGCTATTCTTTCCAGAGGAAAAGGGCATGTTACGCGCATCACGGCAAAGCTGACCGCACCGGACAGACTGTCAGAAGCTTCCTCTCCCCTACGGCTCATTATCCTGGGCGGGGACGGCACCGTAAATGAAGCCCTGCAGGGAATTTCAGATTTCAGCAAGGTCTGGCTGGGCTATATACCCACCGGTTCCAGCAATGATCTCGCAAGGGATTTAGCCCTTCCGAAAGAACCTGTCCTTATTTTAAATAAAATATTAGAGGGTAAGCATATCCGCACGCTGGATCTGGGTGTCCTTATTTACGGGGATCACCCTCTCCCGGCAGGCACTTCCGCTTCCTGTATGGATCCGCAGCCGGGCAGGGAAGATCCATCTTCCCCTGCCTGCGCGCCGGGTGCCGGAAAACCTGCTGCCATACTTCATCCGGATGCCCCCGCGCATGGGAACAGACAAGGGAGCGCAGGGCATCAGCGGCCGGCCGGTGCCAGATATTTTGCCGTGAGCAGCGGTATCGGTTTTGATGCCGCGGTATGCCGGGAAGCGCTTACCTCACGCTTTAAACATACCTTGAACAAAATAGGGCTCGGGAAACTGACCTACCTGTCCATCGCGCTGAAACAGTTGATTGCCGCCAGGTCAGTCTCCTGCGACATCTGCATGGACAACACCGAAGGATCGATACATCTGGACCGTTTCCTCTTTGCCGCATTTATGCTGCACAAATACGAAGGCGGCGGTTTCCAGTTCTGCCCGATGGCCGACGCAGCGGACGGCAAACTGGATCTGTGCGTAGTAGGGAAGATTCCGAAACCGGTTATCCTGTTCGCCCTTCCCACGGCATTTTATGGGAAACATTACATATTCCCGGCAATCCGCCATTATGCGGCATCCGAAATAACCCTGCGTGCCTCTGCGCCGTTATGGGTGCATACGGACGGGGAAGTTGACCGCATGTCGGACTGCATCACAGTCCGATGTGTAAAACAGCAGCTCCGGCTGATGATGTAACATGCTTTGCCTTATCCTTAAGGCTGCGCTGGTTACAGCGCGCTCATGAAAAGATTGGAGGATATTATGAAAATATTTCATGAAAAAATACCGTTGGGCCAAATATATGAAAAATATAAACATGCCCTGCCTCTCCTGATTTACGGGATGATTTACATGACATGGTTTGTATGGCTGGAGGAAAATGTCAGACATTACAAAGTAATCCATGTAACGCTGGACGATTACATCCCTTTCTGCGAATGGTTTGTCATCCCGTACTTCCTCTGGTTCGCTTATGTATCCGTTGTTGTACTGTGGATGTTTTTCAAAGATAAGGATGACTATATCCGTACCTGTATCTTTCTTTTTACCGGGATGACTGTTTTCCTTCTGGTATCTACGCTGTTCCCCAACGGACAGCACCTGCGTCCTGCAGTTATGCCGAGGGACAACATTCTCACGGCACTGGTGGCACGCCTGTACCGGACGGACACACCAACCAACCTGTGGCCAAGCATCCACGTATACAATTCCCTGGGCGCCCACTTTGCCGTTATGCGCAACAAACAGCTCTCGGAAATCCGGTGGGTAAGGATTGGTTCCCTCATTTTGAGTACATCCATCATCCTGTCCACTATGTTTATTAAACAGCATTCCGTGTTCGATGTCGTAACTGCCTTCATCATGGCCGCTGTTATGTACGGCGTTACTTACAAATACGACATTGTGGAAGCGTACCGCGGGCATATACGCACACGCAAGAAGAGAACGCCGCAGATCAATTAGAGCCTGTCTAAAATCTGCTTTTCGCCAGATGTGCGCCACAGTTTGTGAGAGGTTTGCCCCGAATGAGGGAGGCGTAGTGGGGCATCGCCCCCTGAATGAGGGGCAAAGATCTCGCAAAATGGGGTGTACAGATGGTGAAAATGAGATTTTAAACAGGCTCTTAGGCACTTAAGAATGAAATCTTGCGCAGACTGGCAAAATTTTGGTTCCGGTTTATCCGGGTTAGGACAATTAGAAATATCTCATTTTTACAGTTGGGCTTTTTCCTGTTCAGCCGGGGCCTCCGGGAGGGCACAGGGTGCCGGCCGCGCAGGCCCAAATCTTTTTATACTTCCCCCTCCATCATTTTCAGATAATCCCCCTTATCAATATGCATCATGGAAATCTGGTTTTGATGCCTCCGGAACCCATAGACACTGTCCACGTTCCGGATCAGCGACTGGAGCCGTTCGTCCGGCACGCAGACGATAAGCTGCAAATCCATTTTCCTTGCATATTTCAGGCAGACTGCGCTGCGCTCCTGATCCATTTTGGAAAAAGCCTCGTCCAGCAGCACCAGTTTAATCCTGGAGTCCCGGTTGCTCTGCTGCATATAAAGCATGGCAAAACCGGCAAGCAGCGCCACATACTTGGGGTTCTGCCCCTCGCCGCCGGAGTCCCGGCCTGCCATATCGTCCACAAAATTCTCCCGGATCACATTCCCCTCCGCGTCCGTCACCTGTTCAAACATGCTGAACGACAGGTAATTGCGGTAATCCGCGTACTGCTCCATTTCCCTGTGCTTCTGCTCCATCTGGTACTCATCCCCGGACTTAAGCGGGACGAACTTGTCTGTCAGCAGCTTTATTTTCTGCTCATATTTCCGGTAAAAAGCATCCTCTTCCAGGCTGATCTGCCCGTCAAACCCGCCGTTGTCTATATTTTTGCTGTCCAGCTCAGGCGCTGTCAGCATTTCATAAAACTGGCCGTTTGCATTCCGGGCAGGCTCAATCTTAATCTGGTAAGTGCTGTCCGAAAAATTTGTCTTCCGCAGCAGACGGTTAATCTCATGGGTATGGCGGCGCGCCGCATTGATGTCCCCATGGATCGTGGCGATCACATTATCCCGCAGGCTTTTGTATATAAACTCGCACTGTTTCTCAAATTCACTCTGGTATTTCGGCTCGTAATCGTTTTGATACTCCGAAAGAAGCCTGTCATAAACCTCATTGGTCTTTTCCATGCCGTTAAAGCCCACGGAAGGGTACTCCCGGTTAAAACGGTTCCTGGCATTCTGCAGGTTTTCCAGTTCCTCCTGCTCGATTTGTTCCAGCCTTTCGATCTCGCTGCGCTTCTGGTTTTTCAATGCCTGCCCGGAACGCTTCTTCAAGGCTTCCGCCACCAGCGCTTCCGTCTCCGCGCCGGGCACATACCCCGCCAGCTTTTCTTCCAGTTCCCTGCTGCCGGAAGCCAAATCCCTCTCCAACGCTCCCTTACGGGCGGCGTACCCGCTGGCAAGCCTCCAGTTTTCCTCTGCTTCCTCCTCCGTCTTCTTTTTCTGCAGCAGCAATTCCTGCTGCCTTGCCCGGAGTTCCTTATACTTCCCCTCCTTCAGTACGGAAATCTCGTTCTTTAACCCCTCCAGTTTCCCGAGTGCCTTTTCCAGCTCCTTTCCCGCCCCCGACAGCCGTAAGAGATACTCGTCCTCCCCGTGCAGGCACTCAAACTCCCGGACTGTCTTTAACCCGGACGCCATCCGGCTTAACTCCCCATAATCTTTTTCCAGCTTTTCAAGCTCCGCCATATATTCCTGCTGCTTTGCCCTCGATACCCTGCTGCCGATACAGGCGTATTTTTCATAATCGTTTTTCTTTAAATGCCGGAAAATAAAGTTGCTGTAGGAATAACAGTCCGGCGTAACGCCGTCGCGCACTTTTTCCAGTTCCTCCACACTGCGGCATTTTATAATATGCCCGAGATACCGTTTCAGGCAGGCGTCTATATAAGGAAGCTTCGTCTCCACCGCTTCGTAAAGGCTGCCTCCCATGGCGCCTGTTCCGCTCTGCCCGGCCGCTTTCGTGTTGATCAGATCTACTTCCTCAAACCCCCTCATTTCCCGGAACAGCGCCGCCGCATCATAGGCATACTGCGGTTCCGTGACAAGGGAAAGCTTCAGCCTGCCCATCCTGCCCTCGACGGCGTCCCTCCATTCCGGATCCCGGACATCAAAAAGATCCGCAAAAACATATACCTTAACGGTACGCCCATACACCTCGCTGAGCCTGCGCTCCAGGGCAAAGCGCGCTTTCTGCAAAGATGCCGGATAAGGCTTCCGGTCATTTTCCATATCTTCCACCAGGCGGCGCAGCTCCTTTATCTCCTTTTCCGCCGCCCGCTTCTGCGCATTGTAATCTTCCAGTTCTTCCTCAATATTCTCCTTTATGCTTTCCAGGCTGCTGCGAAGGCTCCGGCACAGCTCTGCCGTAACCTTTCCCTTACAGAAATCGGCAATCCGGGCAAGGGCAGGATTCGTGACATAGTCCGTGATAATCCTGTCCTCCTCCCATCTTCTCAGCCCCTGCACGATTTTCTGCCACTGCGCGCTGTCCGCCTGCAGCATAGCGCACCGTTTCTCCAGTTCCTGCCGCTGGTTTTCCTTTACCCCTAAATCACTGCCCTGTAAATCCGCCTGCACCTGGATCAATTCTTCCTCAATGCCCTCTTTCCGGGCGCCCAGCTTGGCTTTTCTCTCTTCCGCCTCTGCCAGAAGCCCTTCCGTGCGGGCAATCTCCTCCCTGGCCGTCTCCATCCGGTTCTTCAAATCCTCCACGTCCACGCACCGGATAAACGCCTGGGCCCGGACAATATCCGTCCCCACCGCGATCCTGCGTCCGGACGCTTCCTGTATCCGGGAGAGCAAATCAATCCTCCGCTTCATGTCATCGATTTTTTCCTTGATATCCCGGTATGCACCCAACTGGGCGCTGATTTTTTCAATGACGTCCCCTGTGTTTTTCGGGAACATATAATCCCGGATAAACTGCCCGGTCCCGTTTGTCATTTTCAACGCGATGGCGCTTTTTTCCATCGTGACAAAACGGCTCCCGTCGATATAGCCCAGAATACTGTCATAAAGCGTGTTCAGGTAAGCTTCCTTGGATGGGTAAAACCGGTTGATTTCCGCCCCTCCCCGGCCGTAACCGGATTTGGCACGTTCCTCAATCAGCTCCTTGATTTCCTTATTTGTGTAAGGATACCCCCCTGCCGACAGATAATTGTCCTCCGGCAGCTTCCCTAAATGGCTGAAATAGAGAAATTTTTTTATCTCGGAATCGCTTTTCCTCACTTCAAAAGCCATACCCACACAGGTAAACCGCTGGTTCCCCGTATCCTCGATTTCCAAAACGATCGTACTGCAAAAGTCGCAGCCCTCCCGGTTAGCCGTCCCGTCCTTTTGCTCCCCGCGCAGGTAGCCGAGCACGCTCCTTCTGTTTTTCGCGTCATCCGCCGCCTTGTTCAAAAAGCTCGGTGAAAAGCTTCCGTACAGAATGACCTGGATCGCATCCATAACCGTAGATTTCCCGGAACCGCTTTTCCCCGCAAACAGATTCACATATTCATGGAATTCCAGTACCTTATGCGTGATGCCTCCCCAATTATTCAGACACATCCTGGTAAAAATTTTTTTCGCCTTGCCCACGCCAATCCTCCTATTCCAGTTCCGCATCCCCCCTCCAGAACCCTTTATCCGGCAGGAAAAAAGCTG